>CAYQRJ010000053.1:0-11778 GCA_964419855.1 uncultured Crocinitomix sp. | reverse complement strand
AAAAAGCAAATGTAAAAATAATCTTATGTTAAATATAAAAAAGCTCATTTTTTTTATGCTAGAATTTTATAAGCTTTAAAAAGGGACATCCCATTAAAGACATCCCTTATACATTTCTATCTATAAAATCAAAAACTAATTAATAATAAATCAATCTTCTTACTTTTGCAATGTATTTTGCTAATCTAATTACTTGTTTAGTGTAACCAAATTCGTTGTCATACCAAGTGTATAAAACTACATTTTTATGGTCGGGTGATACAATTGTAGCTGGAGCATCAAATACCGAACAGCAGGTATTTCCAATGATGTCATTTGAAACCAATTCATCATCAACTGAATAATAAATTTGATTAACCAAATTACCCTCTAAAGCAGCTGTTTTTACTATATCATTAATATCTTCAACTGATTTGGCATCATTTTTTAAAGTTAAATTCATAATGGCTAAAGAACCATTTGGTGTAGGTACACGAACCGCATTGGCAGTTAATTTATCTTTTAAATCTGGTATTACTTTGGTTACAGCTTTACCAGCTCCTGTTGAAGTAATAACCATATTTATAGCTGCCGAACGACCTCTACGTGGTTTTTTGTGCATATTGTCTAATAAATTTTGGTCGTTGGTATAAGCGTGAACGGTTTCTATATGTCCTTTTTCAATACCATATTTATCATTAATTACATTTAAAATTGGTGATATAGCATTGGTTGTACAAGAGGCGGCAGAAAATATATCTTGTCCTTCAATATCTAAATCAAAATGATTGATGCCATATACTATATTAGGTATTCCTCCACCTGGTGCAGTTAATAAAACTTTACTAGCTCCTTTTGCTTTTAAGTGGCGAGATAAAGCTTCTTTATCTTTAAAAACCCCAGTGTTATCTATAATTAAAGCATTATTAATTCCATAAGCTGTATAATCAATATCTTCAGGTTGTTTGGCTTCAATCATTTTTACAATTTGACCATTAATAATAATGGCATTATTTTCTGTATCAGCGGTAACTGTACCTTTAAAAGCATCATGCACAGAATCATTTCTAAGCAAAGCAGCTCTTTTAATGATTTGATCTGCATTTACATTTCGAGTTACAATGGCTCTTAATCTTAATTGCTGACCTTTTCCGGCTTGTTTAATTAATTCACGAGCAGCTAATCTTCCAATTCTACCAAAACCATAAAGTACAACATCTCTTGGTTCAATATTATTATCATCTCCTTTATCAAAACCTTTTAGTTTATCTTTTAAGAAATCAGCTTTAGAGTTATAATTTTCACCCTCTTGAATCCATTCATAAGCTAATTTACCTATATCAATTTTAGCAGGTGCTAAGTCAAGATTATAAATTTCTTCAGCCAATTGTGATGTAGTAGTAATGTAAATTTGTTTACCAACCACTTTTTCGGCGTAATCGTGTAAATTAATAATTTCTGAAGTTGTAATATCCACTAAATGATTTCTGAATAAAACTAATTCGATACCTTTTTCGTACAACAATTCTCCAACGTAACGCGCCAATTTTACAGCTGCTCTTTCGTTTTTAACATAGTTGTCTAATTCTTTTTCGTAACCAACAGATGTTTCCATTTCTTTAATTTAAAAATTTTATACAAAGTTAAATAAATATTAAAAAAGGGTAATAAAAAAGCCCCCAAAATTTTGGGGGCTCAATTGTTATCCTAAATATGCTTTTAGTAATTTGTTTCTGGACGTATGTCTTAAACGTCTAATAGCCTTTTCTTTAATCTGTCTTACCCTTTCGCGAGTTAAATTGAATTTTGTTCCAATTTCTTCTAAGGTAAGCCCATGATTCATTCCAATTCCAAAAAATAATCTAATGATTTCTTTTTCTTTATCGGTTAAAGTTGACAATGAACGTTCTATTTCTTTTTGTAATGATTCTGACAATAAATGTTTATCGGCATTTGGTGAATCATTATTAGCCATCACATCCATTAAAGTCCCACCATCTTCTGATGATGATAAAGGCGCATCCATTGAAACGTGACGACCTGCCACTTTCATAGATTCTTTTACTTTATCTTCAGGGACTTCTAATATTTCAGCTAATTCTTCAACTGAAGGTGCTCTTTCGTATTCTTGTTCAAGTTTAGAAAAAGCTTTGTTAATTTTGTTTAAAGAGCCTACTTGATTTAAAGGTAAACGAACGATTCTAGCTTGTTCGGCTAAAGCTTGCAAAATTGATTGACGAATCCACCAAACGGCATAGGATATAAATTTGAATCCTCTTGTTTCGTCAAATTTTTGTGCGGCTTTAATCAAACCTAAGTTTCCTTCATTAATTAAATCTGGTAAAGTAAGTCCTTGGTTTTGGTACTGTTTTGCAACTGAAACTACAAATCGTAAATTAGCTCTGGTTAGTTTTTCAAGTGCCAATTGGTCTCCTTGCTTAATTTTTTTAGCTAATTCCACTTCCATTTCAGCAGTTATTAGTTCCTCCTTACCAATATCCTGTAAGTACTTATCTAATGATTGACTTTCACGATTTGTTATGGATTTTGTAATTTTTAACTGCCTCATTTTTTACTTTTGTTTTTAATTAATTAATAATTTTTAATAACAGAGCGCAAATTTACAACATTTTAAGACGCTTGTCAATAGTAAAATGAAATAAATTTTATCTGATTTAATAATATAACTCTATATTTCGCTTAAAAGTTACATTTTTTCTGTTAATTTCTCTTAAAATACTTTATAATCGGTCATATAAAAGTATAAACGACTAAAATTAGTATTTTACATATCAATAAAGTAAGTCTATTCTTTTATATTGTAAAAACACACCAACCATTGTTATAAAATAAACGTCTATATCAAAACAATAAAACACTAATAAAACAGTTTAAGGTTAATGATTTAAAAAATTATTATTAATTTTACTTTTTATAAAATGAATATTTTAAACCAATACATACTTGCATTTGCCTTATTACTAATCTCATATATAGGATTTAGTCAAGATTCTGACATTACACCAAAATATTCCAATGAATTTTTAGCTATTGGTGTTTCTGCTCAAGCTTTGGGGTTATCTAACTCTGTTGTAGCTGGAGTTAATGACGTAACAAGTGGCTATTGGAACCCTGCGGGGTTAACTGATGTTAAAGATTTTTTACAAGTTAGTGCCATGCACTCTAATTATTTTGCTAATATTGCTAAATATGATTATTTGGGAATTGCTAAACCATTAGACGAAAAATCAACTGCTGGTTTTACTTTTATTAGATTTGGTGTAGATGATATTCCTAACACTACTCAATTAATTGATAGAGATGGGAATATAGATTATGATAAAATTACCACATTTTCGGCAGCAGATTATGCTTTTATTTTTTCTTATGCCCGTCAATTACCCATTGAAGGTTTAAGTGTGGGTGGAAATGCAAAAATAATTTACCGTCATGTTGGTAATTTTGCTAAATCTTGGGGATTTGGTATTGATGCATCAGCCGTTTACAGAAAAGGTGAACATTGGCGTTTTGGAGCTATGTTTAGAGATGTTACCACAACATTTAATGCGTGGCGTTTTAATTTAGATGACCAAATGAAAGAGACTTTTCAATTAACAGGCAACGCTATCCCTCAAAATGGTTTAGAAATTACAATGCCTAAATTAATTTTAGGAACACAATATAAACATAACATATATAAGCTACTTTATGTAAAATCTGAAATTGATTTTGATTTGAATACTGATGGCAAACGAAATGTTTTGATAAGAGCCAATCCAATTTCTATTGACCCTCATTGGGGAGTTGAAGTTGGATATGGTAAATGGGTAGCCGTTAGATTTGGAATTGGAAATTTTACTTGGATTAAAAATCCTGATTTATCAGAATCTTTAACCATTCAGCCTAATATTGGTATTGGTGTTGGATTTAAAAGTATTAAAATTGATTACGCTTTTACCGATATTGGTAATTCATCTGTTGCTTTATATTCTCATATATTTTCTTTACGATTTGCATTGTCAGACCCTAAACTAAAACAACCTAAAAATGAATAAATTTTTAATAATTTTACTATTAATCGTTTCTTCAAATAGTTATTCTCAAACATTTGGAAACGAATGGATTAATTACAGTCAAAATTATTATAGTTTTAAAATTTGGCAAGATGGCATTTACAAAATTGATTACGCTACATTAAACAACGCAGGAATTCCTCTAAATTCAATTTCATCTAACAATTTACAAATTTTTGGATTTGAAAAAGAGCAACCTATTTTAGTTGTTGACGGAAATGATGGTAGTTTTGATGCAGGCGATTACATTTTATTTTATGGTCAAAAAAATAATAGTTGGTTAGATAGTTCAATGTATGAAAATCCAAACAAAGTTACTAACAAATATTATCCGCTTTATAATGATACCATTACCTATTTCTTAACTTGGAACAATTCTAATAATAACAATAGAATGATAGTTGAAAATGATGTTAATTTTTCAGCTTATTCTCCATCACAATACTTTTTTAAAACCAATTATATTTCGTTTAATAATAATTACAATATTGGTTATAATATTTTAGGGGTAAGCTATTCACATTATCACGAATCTGAAGGTTGGACGTCTGGTTTAGTTAATGCTTTATCTTCCACCAATTATATTGATGCTAATATCCCTACCCCATTCGCTTACACTAATAGTGGTGTTCCCAATGTTACAGGATTAGCTGTTTCGGTTAGTGGTTCTAATGCTTCTTCTAACAGTCAATACAATCACCATTTACAATTGTCTTATGGTAATTCTTTAACACTTTTAAAAGATACACTTTTTCAAGGTTATCAACAAAACAGATTAGCTTTTACTTTTCCTGCTTCATCCATCACCTCAAATACGACTAAAGTTAGACACACCATGGTTAACGACCTTAGTTTACCTGCCGATCATCAAGCTGTGGCTTTTGTAGAGCTCACCTATCCACATCAGCCCAGTTTAGAAGGTGCAAATCAAATAAAAATTACGGTAAAAAATCATACATCACAAGCTAAAACTAGGTTAGATTTAACTAATTTTAATTCAACTACTCCTTATGCTTTTGCCATAGATAATGGATTGATTAAAAAACTTGCTATTGTAAATAATTCTGGCACATTTCAAGTTCTTATCCCTAATTCTACAACCCTAAATAATCAAGATGTTCTATTTATAGATGAAAATCAATTTATTAACATCAATCAAATTACTCCTGTTAACGGTACATCATCATTCACCAATTTTTCTACTATAAACTATGATAATGCTTATATTATCATCACAAATAAAAAATTACAAAATTCAGTTTTAAATTATAAATTATACCGTCAAAGCCCAAATGGTGGAAATAAAAATGTTATTGTAGCTTATCAGGATGAATTAAATATGCAATTTGGAGGAGGTGTTCCTAAACACGCTATGGGAATAAGACGTTTTCAGCATTATGCTTATGTCAATGCAGTTAACCAAAAACCCGAACACGTTTTTATTATTGGAAAAGGAGTTAGAGAAGCCAATGAAAGTCATATTACACAAACAACTGGAATAAGACAAAGTGCCCTATCCTATTCTTATTGTTTAGTTCCGGCTTATGGTTTTCCTGCTAGTGATTTGATATTTACTCATCATTTAGAAAATAACGGTTGGTCGCCTCTTATACCAATAGGACGCTTAGCCGCTAAAAATAACAATGATGTTAATACCTATTTAAATAAAGTAATTGAATTTGAAGCTGCTCAAGACACTTTAGATCCTTATACTTTACCAAGTAAATATTGGCAAAAAGAAATTTTACATTTTGGAGGTGGCGGTACTGCAACTGAACAGCTTACTTTTAAAACCTATTTAGAACAGTTTGAGAATAAATTGGAAGGTCCTTATTTTGGAGGACATGTTACTTCTTATCATAAAAATGTTTCAGACCCCATAGACCCAGTTGTTTTATATGATGTGACAGATAGAATAAATGAAGGCGTTTCAATAATGACTTACTTTGGGCATGCTTATGCAGGAGGTTTTGACTTAAATGTGGATGATCCTAATAATTGGGATAACACAGGAAAATATCCTTTATTAGTAAGTAATTCTTGCTTGGCTGGAAATATTTTTGAACCTTTTGACTACAATTTTAGTTCATCTGAAATATTTACATTAATTGAAGACAAAGGATGTATTGCTTTTATTGCTAACCCAGCCAATGCATTTTCTAATGGATTATACCAAGTGTCTAATCAGTTTTTTGCTAATCTTTCATCAACACATTATGGTGCAACCGTTGGAGAATTAATCGCTTATACTTCAAATGATTTATTTAGTCAACAATACACACCATACACCACACTAACTACCATGACCCAATTTGGTTTACATGGAGATCCTGCTTTAAGAATCAATCCTCATCCTAAACCAGAATTAGAAATTAACACACAAAGCGTATGGGTTTCACCCTACCCTATTAATTTAAGTAATGATTCTATTGATGTTAGTATTGTAATACACAATATGGGACAATCAACACTTGATACTTTTGCAATTGAAATGACCCGCAGTTTTCCAAACAATAATGGAGATTCTTCTTATTTAAAATTTGTTCCTGGTATTGATTATAACGATACCATTGTGTTTACCATTCCCTTGTATGCAAATATTGGAGCAGGCATTAATTCATTTACTTTTAAAGTTGACCAACCTTCAATTATTGATGAAGTGTATGATGAGATTAATAACAACATCATTACCAAACAAATTTTGTTTGATATTGATGGGATTTTGCCCGTTTGGCCTTACAATTATGCCGTTGTTCCTAACGACACCATTACTCTAAAAGCATCTACATTAAATCCTTTTGCTAGTCTTAATACTTATAAATTTGAAATTGACACCACCGATACGTACGACAGTCCTTTTTTAAAGCACGCTTTTAAAACTTCATTAGGTGGTGTTATAGAAACTGACTTTAATGAATGGATATCATCACAAACCAACACCAATGAAGAACTAATTTTAACTGATAGTACAGTTTATTTTTGGAGGGTGTCAGTAGAAGACCCTACTAATTATAATTGGACTGAATTTTCTTTCCAATATATAAAAGGGAAGTCTGGATGGGGGCAAGATCACTTTTTTCAATTTAAAAATAATGACTTTTCTAATCTAAACTACGAAAGACCAAACAGGAAATTAACTTATGGGCTAGCTGGTAAAACAATTGGTTGTGATGTTTATGGAAATGCAGTTATTCCACAAGTGTATTACACCCAATGGGAAATTGCTGGTAGCCAACAGGATTATGGAATTTGTACATATACTCCAGCTTTTATGGTTTGTGTTGTAGATCATACCACTTTATCGTCTTGGGGAACAAGAGTTTGGGACGCAACTACTAATACCTACATCAACCCAACACACAATTTTGGAAATGCTAATGATTTAACAGGCTGTAGAACAAGAGTAGAAAAATATTTTGTGTTTTTTCAAAATGATTCCACTCAAATGGTGGCAATGCAAAATATGATTAACAACCAAATACCCGATAGCAATTATGTGCTAATTTATACATCTAGATACATCAATTACGCAGAATGGGATGCTCACAACCCAGAACTTTATCCATTTTTCCAAAACTTAGGGTCTGATAGTATTTTTGTGGGACAAACTGCTGTGCCTTACATCTGTTTTTTTCAAAAAGGAGATGAAAGCAATACTTTTCAAGAAGTGTATGCAGACAATTTGAATGATTTTATTACTTTTCAAGGTTTTATGTTTGGTAAAGATTATGATGGACATGAAACATCTACCATTATTGGACCTTCAACACAATGGAATACTTTATATTGGAAACAATACGCTTTAGAAAACCCTACAACAGACACTACCCGATTAAAAATTTATGGTATTGAAATAAATGGTGCTGAAACCCAATTAATTGATACTTTATTTACCAATAATGATTCTATCTTAAATCTAAATAACCTTGTGTCAGCACAAATTTATCCTTATTTAAGATTACAATCACATCAAATAGATACTGTTGATTTTACTCCCGCTCAAATTGATAGCTGGCACGTTTTATACGACCATGTACCAGAAGCGGCGCTTACAAGTGTTAATGGTTATTATTTATCTCCAACTGACACTTTAAATGAAGGTCAAGACCTTGCTGTTGCTTTTGATATAACAAACATAAGTGATTTACCAATGGATTCTTTACTTATTAATTATTGGATAGAAGATGATGAACACAATATTATTCCTTTGCCCTATCCAAGACAAGACTCATTAAGAGTATCTCAAATCATTAGAGATACTATAAATATTTCATCTTTAGGGTTAAAAAACTTAAACAGTTTATGGGTAGAGGTTAACCCTTACATTAATAACTATCAAACTGACCAGTTGGAGCAATATCATTTTAATAATTTAGGACAAATACCTTTTTATGTTAATAGTGATGAGATGAACCCCATACTTGATGTGACATTTAATGGTTATCACATTTTAAATGGAGATATTGTTGCCCCACAATCTGAAATTATTATTACACTCAAAGATGAAAATCAATATTTAATAATGGATTCGGAAGCTGACACCGCCTTTTTTGGTATTTATTTAACCGACCCTAATGGTAATCAAAAAAGATTAAATTTTAGAAATAGTTTAGGTGAACCATTAATGGAATGGATACCAGCAAACGCCAACAATAAAAAGTTTAAAATTATTTATAATGGAAACTTTGATATTGATGGGACTTATAAATTATTAGTTCAAGGCTCTGATAAATCTGGTAATTTGAGTGGCGATTATGAATATAAAATTGAATTTGAAGTTGATCATCAATCGAGTATAACTGCTTTAATGAACTACCCTAACCCATTTTCAACACAAACTCAATTTGTTTTTACCTTAACTGGCGCAGTAGTTCCTGACGAATTTACCATTCAAATTATGACCATTAGTGGTAAAGTGGTTAGAGAAATTACCATAGATGAATTAGGGACCATTCACATTGGTAGAAATATTACTGATTATAGATGGGACGGTAGAGATGAATATGGTGATTTACTAGCCAATGGTTTATATCTTTACAGAGTCATTACAAAAATTAATGGAGAAGAAATTAAGCACAGAGAAAGTGGTGCTGACGAGTATATTACCAAAGGATTTGGTAAAATGTATATTATTAGATAAAAGTATTTTTAACTTTTTAATCACCTACACTTATTATGCGGCTTAATAATGCCCAAATTTGAGGGAGTTTGATATTATCTTTAAACTGCCATTTTGAATTAAAAATTTTCTTTTTTAGTCATTTAGTCATTAAAAAATAATTTTTAACGCCAATATGTCTTACATTTTACATTGGTTCAAGAATTGACTGTGTTTAAACGAACGGAAAAACAAATAAAAAATGAACGTAGAAAAATTAACCAATAAAACCAAAGAAGTATTAAACAAAGCGCAAGCTATTGTTGAGGCTAATGGTCAGCAAGTTATTGAACCTGCACATATATTAAAGTCTATGCTAGAGATAGACGATACGGTATTTCCATTTTTATTTAATAAGTTAAATGTCAACCAAAATCAATTTAAAATAGTTGTAGATAAAATGGTAGAGAGTTTCCCAAAAGTTTCGGGAGGACAAATCTATCTATCAAATAAATCAAATGAATTGATTAATAACGCATTTAAACTGTTAGGTGAATTTAATGATGAGTTTGTATCATTGGAATTACTGTTTTATGCAATGACCGACCTAAACGATCAAGTTGGTAGTTTATTAAAAGATAATAAAATAACTAAAAAAATATTAAAAGAAGCAATTATGGATTTAAGAAGCGGAAATAATGTAAATTCTGCCGGAGCGGAAGACACTTATCAAAGTTTAGCGAAATACGCCATTAATTTGAATGAGCGTGCTGAAAGTGGTAAGTTAGACCCAATTATTGGTAGAGATGACGAAATTAGAAGGGTATTACAAATTTTAACCCGTAGAACAAAAAATAACCCCATTTTAATTGGTGAGCCAGGAGTTGGTAAAACAGCTATTGCAGAAGGAATTGCTCACCGTATTGTTGATGGTGATGTGCCGGAAAACTTGAAGAGTAAAGTGGTTTATTCTTTAGATATGGGGGCATTAATTGCTGGAGCTAAATATAAGGGAGAGTTTGAAGAACGCCTTAAAGCTGTGGTAAAAGAAGTGATCGACTCAGAAGGAGAAATCATTTTGTTTATTGATGAAATTCACACCCTTGTTGGTGCGGGTGGAGGTGATGGCGCTATGGATGCCGCTAACATTTTAAAACCTGCTTTGGCAAGAGGAGAGTTGAGAGCCGTTGGAGCAACTACTTTAGATGAATATCAAAAATATTTTGAAAAAGACAAAGCCTTAATCAGACGTTTTCAAACGGTAATGATTGATGAGCCAGATACTGAAGATGCCATTTCAATTTTGAGAGGAATTAAAGAAAAATATGAAACATACCATAAAGTTTTAATTAAAGATGAAGCCATTATAGCTGCTGTTGAATTGTCGCAACGTTATATTACCGAAAGACATTTACCAGATAAAGCCATTGATTTAATTGATGAAGCTGCTTCTAAATTACGAATGGAAATCAATTCTAAACCTGAAGAATTAGATGAGATTGAGCGTAAAGTTATGCAACTTGAAATTGAACGTGAAGCCATAAAACGTGAAAAAGATAAAAAGAAATTAGCAAAAATTGAAGAAGAACTGGCTAATCTTAACGAAAAACGTAATGAGCTTTACTCTAAATGGAAAACAGAAAAAGATAAAGTTGAAGCCATTCAGCACACTAAAGAGGAAATTGAAAATCTTAAAATAGAAGCTGATATAGCCGAACGTGAAGGCGATTACGAAAAAGTGGCGCAAATTAGATATGGAAAAGTTAAAGAACTAGAAACCAAACTTGACCATTTACGTGCAGAATTGCAAGAATTACAAAAAAATTCAAGCTTAATTAAAGAAGAAGTTGATGCAGTTGAAATTGCTGATGTGGTTGCGAAATGGACTGGTATTCCTGTATCAAAAATGCTACAATCTGAAAGAGAAAAACTGCTTAAACTTGAAGATGAATTAAGCAAAAGAGTGGTTGGTCAAAAAGAAGCCATTGAAGCTGTTGCTGATGCAGTGCGTAGAAGTAGAGCTGGTTTACAAGATATGAAAAAACCTATTGGTTCTTTCATCTTTTTAGGAACAACTGGAGTTGGTAAAACGGAGTTAGCCAAAGCTTTGGCGGAATACTTATTCAATGACGAAAATGCTATGACAAGAATTGATATGAGTGAATATCAAGAAAAACATAGCGTGAGTAGATTGGTAGGAGCGCCCCCTGGATATGTTGGATATGAAGAAGGTGGTCAATTAACAGAGGCGGTGCGTAGAAAACCCTACTCTATTGTGTTAATGGACGAAATTGAGAAAGCTCACCCTGATGTGTTTAACATCTTATTACAAGTGTTAGATGATGGTAGATTAACTGACAATAAAGGACGTGTGGTTAATTTTAAAAATACCATTATCATTATGACTTCAAATATGGGGGCTCACTTAATTCAAGAACGTTTTGAAAAGTATGAGGATTTAGATGAAGGTCAAAAGGACATTTTAATTGAAACAACCAAAGATGAAGTGTTTGAACTATTGAAAAAATCAATTAGACCTGAATTTTTAAATAGAATTGATGAAACCATCATGTTCCAACCTCTTACACAAAAAGACATTATTGACATTGTTAGAATTCAGTTTGGTAG
>CAYQRJ010000052.1:0-11830 GCA_964419855.1 uncultured Crocinitomix sp. | reverse complement strand
CCAAAGAAAAAAACAACGGCAATAATTCCAAAAGTAAAACCTATTAAATAATACTTTAATCTATCTTTAAATTTATCCATTTAATTTTTTTTGCAAATGTACACATTTTAAAAACTACTTTTTAGAAAGAAGAATGTCTAATTTTTTATTAATCTGATTAAATTGAACTTTTAGTGATTTTAATTCCTTTTCAATATCATTTTGATTATATGGTGTGTTATATTTTTTAAAGTTTTCATCAAATTTTGTTATTTGATTAATGGTGAGCTCTTTTTTAACTAACTCATCAATTGATAAATTAAAATAATCCGACATCATTATTAAGGTGTCTAACTTAGGCTCAGCTCTCCCTTCTTCATAAGCCCCAATACTTGAACGTTTAATGTTAAACAAACTAGCAAACTCTGTTTGGTTTAAGTTTTTAAAAGCCCTTAATTTCTTGATATTACGTGCTAAAATGGTTTTTTTCATAAAAAAATACTAAAATATTTGGCAATATACTATTTTTTTTAGTATATTTGAAACCGTAAATGTAAATTTAATTAAAAATATGATAAATCAATATAAGAAAAAAATAAGTTATTCACCTTTAAAATTTAATCATTCACCATAAAAAAATAATAAAAACTAACCAAGTATTTAAAAGTTTTATATATTTGGTACTCAAAATTTAATTAATTAATAAAAAAAATAAAAAATGAGTCACTTTGATAAAGTAAGAGATTATTTAATGGAGTTAGAATACTCTATTATTAATGAGGATAAAGAAAATGAAGTTTTCGTTGTAGAATCTGAAGAAGATGGAATTAGCAATTTAATAATTGGGGTTGCAGATCCTATTCTAATTATAGAACAATATTTATTTGATTTAAAAAATGATGATGGTTCGGTAGCTAAGCAGTTGTTAATGAAAAATAGAGATATAGTTCACGGTGCATTTGCCCTAGATGAAACTGGAGAAAAAGTGTTGTTTAGAGATACATTACAAGTAGAGAACTTAGATTTGAATGAATTAGAAGGTACTTTAACCTCATTAAGTTTACTTTTAGGTGAATTTACAGATGAGATAATTGCATTCTCAAAAAACTAAAATTATTAACCATTAAAACATATTAAAAATGAATATATTTAAAAGATTATTTAGAATTGGTTCGGCAGAGGCAAATTCTTTAGTAGATAAATTGGAAGATCCAATTAAAATGACAGAACAAGGTATAAGAGACCTTAAAAAAGACCTATCGGCTGCTTTGCAAGCTTTGGCAGAAGTAAAAGCATTAGCTATTCGTTCAAAAAATGATGCTAATAAATATTCTGAAAAAGCAAAAGAATATGAGAAAAAAGCTATCCTTTTGTTAAAAAAGGCTGAAAGAGGTGAAATCTCTGCAGAGGAATCAGATAGATTAGCTAGCGAATGTTTAGTTCAAAAAGATACTTTTGTTAGTAATGCTGCATCATCAAGAAAAGATCAAGAAAAATTTGAAGCGCATGTTGCTAAGTTAGATAAAAACATTAAAAATTTAAAATCTAACGTTAAAAAGTACGAAAATGAATTGCGTACCTTGAAAGCAAGAGCTAAAGTGGCAAAAGCAACTAAAAATATCAATAAACAATTAGCTGATGTAGATTCATCATCTACTGTGTCTATGTTAGAAAGAATGAAAGATAAAGTGTCTGAGGAGGAATCATTAGCAGAATCTTATGCCGAAATAGCAGGAGAAAGTACATCTATTGATGATGAAATTGAAAACGCTTTAGAATCTGGTTCAGCAGAATCAAAAGCATCTGATAGTTTAGCTGCATTAAAAGCTAAATTAGGTCAATCGTAATTAACTATTAACATATTATATCCCCGAGTATTGATTGTGTTCGGGGATTTTTTTACCCAAAATTTAAAAAAATGAATGAATTTTTACATCTAATGTTTAGTCCTCAAAATATTTTAGGAACGTTTTTGTTGTGCTTTTGTATTTTGTACTGGTTAGTTGTTATAGTTGGGGTAATAGATATTGATTTGATAGATGTTGACGTAGATGTAGATACAGATATAGATATTGATGCTGATGCAGATATATCATCTGGTGAGGGGAGTTTGGCTTGGCTAAATAAAATGTTAGTGTTTTTTAATTTAGGCAAAATTCCGTTCATGGTATGGTTAACTTTTTTTAGTTTTCCGCTTTGGCTTTTGTTGATGATTGTAAATCATTTTTTTGGAAACACATCCTTTTTAATAGGATTGTTATTTTTTATTCCTTTATCGATTGTGAGTGCGTTTATAGCAAAACCATTAACTTTTCCTTTTGTTAAAATGTTTGCAATACTAGAAAAAGAGAATAAACCTAAAAATATGATTGGAAAAATTGGTGTTGTAATTTTACCTGGAAATGAAAATCGAAAAGGTCAAATAGAAGTAAACTATGAAGGTTCGCCTATAAGAGTTTATGTTAAACCTGCTAATAATATTAAATTAAAAAAAAACGAAACGGTGTTGATTTTAGAAGAACTAGAACAACATGTTTATATTGTAGAACCTTATAATAATTAAAAAAATGGGAAGTATTTTAGAAAATGGATTATTTGTAACTGTTGGAATTATTGTATTAGTAGTATTTGGACTATTAGTAATTCTTTCAAGATTTTATAGAAAAGTGCCACAAGGTCAAGCATTAGTTAGAACTGGGGTTGGAGGTACAAAAATTAGTTTTAATGGAATAATGGTTTGGCCTGTATTACACAAACTTGAAATTATGGATATTTCATTAAAAACTATTGAAATAGCCAGAATGGAAAAAGATGGTTTGATTTGTAAAGATAATGTGCGTGCAGATATTAAAGTCACCTTTTTTGTTCGAGTAAATGAATTAGCTGCTGATGTTCAAAAAGTAGCACAAACAGTAGGGTGTAGAAGGGCATCATCAAAAGAAGCAATGGTTCAATTATTTGATGCCAAATTTTCAGAGGCGCTAAAAACTGTTGGTAAACAATTTGATTTTGTTGATTTATACAATAAACGTGATGCGTTTAGAGAAGAAATTGTTAATATTATTGGTACAGATTTAAACGGATATATTTTAGATGATGCTGCCATTGATTATTTAGAACAAACTTCAATAACACATTTAAACGCTAACAATATATTAGATTCTGAAGGAATTAAAAAAATTACAGAATTAACGGCTAATCAAAATGTAAAGGCTAATTTAATTAGACGAGATGAAGAAAAAATAATTAAGCAACAAAATGTTGAAGCACGTGAAGCCATTTTAGAATTAGAAAAGCAATTAGCAGAAAAAGAAGAAAAACAAAAACGTGAAGTTGCTAATATAAAAGCACGTGAAGAATCTGAAATCGCAAAAGTGATGGAAGAGGAGCGTAAAAAAGCCGAACAAGCTAGAATAGCAACTGAAGAGGAATTACAAATTGCTGAAGAAAATAAATTGAGACAAATTATAGTTGCCGCTAAAAATAAAGAAAAAACAGATGCCATTGAAACAGAAAGAGTACAAAAAGAACGTGATTTAGAACGAACTGAACGTGAAAGAATAGTTACTTTGGCTCAAATAGAAAAAGAAAAAGCCATTGAAGTAGAAAAAAAGAATATTCAAGAGGTAATTCGTGAACGTGTAGCCATTGAAAAAACAGTGGTAGATGAAGAAGAAAGAATTAATGATACAAAAGCGTTTGCTGCTGCTGATAGATCTAAAAAAGTAGCCATAACAAATGCTGAGCAAATTGCAGAGGAGGCATTGGTACAACAAATTAAAGCTGCTGAAGCCGCAAAACAAGCTGCAGAATTTAGAGCTAGCCAAACTTTAATTGATGCAGAAGCTGAACAAAAAAGTTCAGTACAAAAAGCAGAAGCCATTAAAACATTAGCAGATGCAAAAGCTGCTGAATATGCTGCTACAGGAATTGCAGAGGCGCAAGTAATGGAAGCTAAAGCTGCTGCAACCGAAAAAGAAGGTGATGCTGATGCACATGTTATTCAAGTTCAAGCTGAGGCTGAAGCAAAAGGAATTAAAGTTAAAGGATTAGCAACAGCTGATGCAGAATTACAATTAGGTTTAGCTGAAGCAGAAATAATTCAAGCTAAAGCTTTGTCTGATGAGAAAAAAGGATTGGCAGAGGCCAAAGTAAATTCTGAAAAATTTAAAGTGGAAGCTGAAGGTATTCATCAAAAAGCTGACGCTATGAAACAATTAGATGGTGTTGGTAAAGAACATGAAGAATTCAAATTAACATTAGAAAAATCTAAAGAAATTGAGTTAGCAGAAATTAGCATTCAAAAAGATATTGCAGATGCTCAAGCTCAAGTGTTAGGAGAGGCTTTAAAATCTGCTAATATTGATATAGTTGGTGGTGAACAAGAATTCTTTGATAAAATTACTGGGTCAATTACCAAAGGTAAAATGTTGGATAGAACAATTGATAATTCTGATGCTTTGTCTAAAATTAAATCTCAGTTGTTAGATGATGTTGAAGGTAAAACATTTATTGATAAAATTAAAACTTTAGTGTCGGAGTCTAACATAAAATCTGAGGATATTAAGAATTTAACCATAAGTGCATTAATTACTAAAATGATTTCAAACTCTAATGATTTTAGAAGAAAAGGAATGCTGGCTCAAATATTAGATTTAGCTAAACAATTTGGTGTTGCAGATTTACCATCTGATAAATTAGGTTTATAATGTAAGATTGAGTCTTACTAGATAAACTAAAATTCGGCTAGTAAAAATTGTATAGCTGACGTTATAATATATCTGCTATATCGGTTTGAGTTTTTAATTATCAATTTTATGGTTAATTTATGGTTTGACTTTATAAAAATATCAGACAACAATAGATATTAATTAAGACAGGAATACATCTATGTCAAAGGAAAAAGAAGAAAATAACAACCAAACTTTAGAAGGAGGCGCTTATGAAATTATTCGTAAACGATTACTTAAAAACGGAACAGAATTTAAACAAAAATTAGATTTATTAAACAATCACAGACGTGAATTGTTTGGATCAATTGAAACTAAATTACTGACCACAGAGCGCATAACAACTGAAAATAATTGTCAACCACGTGATATTGTATCCTTAGGTAATAACTTATTTTTGTTTGGATACAATGTTCACATTGGTTTACGTTCCGAAACGTTTGTGAAAGATGTTTTTTCTATCTTTAAATTTGACCCCACTAATCATCAATTTTCTGAAACTGATGCAACTCTTTTTAATGATGATGAATTTTTATCTGACTTTGCAAATCTTTATAAATATTACAGAGAAACAACTTTTGCTAAATTTGCTTTAATTGGACCATATTTGTATATGGTGTTTAGAGTAGGGCAATCCGAATCAGATATTAAAGTTTTCAAATGGTTAAATAATAATGGTATCTATAAATATGAAGGTAATCGATTTGATCATGAATACCAATTCCCAAACCAACATCAATTCGATTGGAAATCAGTAAGCCGTGACAATCATGTTTCAGGTATTCATCCACACATTTCTATTGAAGACAAAGTATTTGTTGAAACCGTTGGTGGAGATTTAACCATAAAAGTTGAAAATAATACTCAATCTGGACAAGGGATTTATACTGAAAAAGTTGAAAACCCCGACCAAACATTAGATGATGCCGATATTAGATATGCCATTGTAGGTAATTTAATTTTATTAAAAATTAAACCCTATCAAGAAAAAAAATACCGCTACTTAGTATTTAACCAAAAAATGCAAGAAGTAGTTAGGGTAGATGCCATTAAAGATTCGTGTATTTTATTGCCTGGCGACCAAGGGATTATTTTTCCTAAAGGTTATTACATTAACACAGGTGAGTTCAAATTGTTTGACAGCCAGTTTGAAGATATGTTATTTGAAAAGAAAATAGCATCTGCAAATGGAGAAGACTTTTTATTTGTGTTTTACAATAAAATGTCTGGTGTTTATATTTTATTGTCTTACAATATTATTTCGCAAAAAGTAGAAAACCCAATTGTTTGTAATGGATACACATTATTTGATAACGGAGAATTAGCTTTGTTTAAGTCGCATGACGAAATGCAAAAACATCACCCCATACAAATTTGGCAAACCACTTACTCTAAAGAAGAACAAAAAGTAGAAGCGCATAAAGATTCTTATTTAGCTAAAGTAGGAAATAAAGAAATTGTTCGTGCTTTATCCGAATCTCAAGAATTGTTGAAATTGATTGATAAAGAGGACTCTTTTGCAAACTTATACATTGACATTGTTAAAAAATCTACCGATATAATTGATACATATCATTGGGTTAATAGCAAAGAAGCTTTTAATTTAGACATTGAACTCAATGAAATTAAACAAACTGCCTCTAATGCCATTGATGAATTTGATAAGGTAATAAAACTTAAAAAGTATGCCCTTGAAATCGTTAATGAAACCGAACAAAAAGCGAAAAAATTATTATCAAAATCTAAAAATTTAAGAGTAGCAAAAGTAAATGATTTTGTACATTTAATTGCAGAGTTACGAAACTTAAAAGGAGAGCTAATTAGCTTAAATGAAGTTAGATATATTGATGTACCTAAAGTAAAGCGTTTAGAGAATGATATCAACCAAGCTTTTGACTTTGCATCTGAAAATTGTGTTAATTTTTTATTAAAAGATGAAGCACTAGAACCTTATGAGGTTAAAGTGAAGTCTGTTCAAAAAGAATTAGAAAGTTTAAGCAAAGTAATTGTCGCTAATGATTTAGAAAAAGACATTAATGATTTATCAGGTGAACTAGAATTACTGATTGAGATTGTATCTAACCTTAAAATTTTAGATGCCACCAAAACTACCGAAATAATTGATAAAATAACGGATTTATTTTCAAAATTCAATCAGTTAAAATCAGCTTTACGTAAAAAACGTAAAGCTCTAATGTTGGTGGAGGGTAAAGCAGAGTTTAATGCACAAATCAGATTGATTGAACAAGGCTTTATTAATTACATAGATATATCAGACTCCCCCGAAAAATGTGACGAATACTTGAATAAATTAATTATTCAGTTAGAAGATTTAGAAGGTAAATTTGCTGAATTTGATGAATATATCTCTTTAATAACAGACAAAAGAGAAGATATTTATAATGCTTTTGAAAATAAAAAAGTAACGTTAGTTGAGGCAAATAATAAAAAAATTGAATCCATTTATAATTCGGCTTTACGTATTTTAAACGGTATTAAAAATAAAGCATCAACCTTTAAAACAGTACTTGAAGTAAACGGTTATTTTGCATCAGATTTAATGGTTGATAAGGTAAGAGATACAGTTAAGAAACTTATCGACTTAAAAGATGCCAATAAAGCAGATGATATTCAGTCTAAATTAAATGCTCAAAAAGAGGAAGTCTTACGTCAGTTAAAAGACAAGCTTGAATTATTTACTGGAGGTGAAAATTTAATTAAATTTGGTAATCATGAGTTTTTGGTAAATACACTAAAACTTGATGTGACCACCGTTTTTAGAAATGAATCTATTTACTACCATTTAACAGGTACTAATTTTTATGAAGAGGTAAATAGCGAACAACTAATGACATTTAAACCTTATTGGAACCAAACTTTAGTGTCTGAAAACAATGAGGTGTATAGAGCCGAATATTTGGCGTATCAATTTTTTATTACAATTACCCAAACACATAACTCATTTTTAGATTGGGTAAAAACAAATGAATCGGATAGGTTAGAGGTGCTGCAAAAATATATGTCCTCTAGGTTTAATGAAGGTTATGTAAAAGGTATCCATGATATTGATGCTTTAAAAATTGTGAACGAATTAACTGCAAAATTTGAACTCATTAATCATTTAAAATATAATGCCATTAATAGAGTACAAGCTATTTTATTTTGGGAGTTTGGTATAGATTCAGAATTAAAAAAATCGTTCATACATTCTATAAAAGCTGTTGGTATTTTAAACTCAGTGTTCCCTAATCATAATGAGGTTGATTTTTTAAAAAACCAACTCATTGAACAATTAAAACAGTTTGATTTTAAGTTAGATAATGTCAATTTACAAAATGCAGTGTCTTATTTAATAGATGAACTAAGCGAAAAAGATAAATATGTGTTATCACAAGATGCTAGTCAATTAAATGATGCTTTTATATTGTTTTTAAAAACCAATCAAAAAACAAAAGTTTTTAATACTCTAATTAACAATGAGCATTTAGATTGGAAACAAAAATATCATCAAATTAAATTGTGGCTAAATTCATTTATTGCCAAAACTAATCATAAAGTTATAGCCAATACCATACTTGAAACAACCACTTATATCCTGTTACAAACTCCGGCTAAATATTATAAATCAAATGTAGATTTAAGCTTAAAATTAACAAACTTAAATGGAGAGCACCCTTTAATCGTTAATAACAATTACGAGTCAAATTATAATGATTTTATGAACCGTTTAACTAATTTTGAAACAAATGATGTAGTAAACTTTAAAGCCTATCACCAAACAAAAACAGAATTGGTATCTCATTTTAAAGAGGAGATAAGAATTAATGAATACATGCCAAGAGTGTTAAGCTCATTTGTTAGAAATAAATTAATAGATCAAGTGTATTTATCAATGGTAGGCGATAATTTTGCCAAACAAATTGGTGCTGCAGGTGCCTCAAAACGAACCGATTTAATGGGATTGTTATTATTAATTTCACCTCCAGGTTATGGTAAAACTACCTTAATGGAGTACATTGCCAATAGACTAGGGTTGATTTTTATGAAAATTAACGGACCTGCAATTGGACATAACGTCACATCATTAGACCCTGCAGAAGCAGATAACGCCACTGCCCGTGAAGAACTGAATAAATTGAACTTAGCATTAGAAATGGGGGACAATATTATGTTATATTTAGATGATATTCAACATTGTAATCCCGAATTGTTACAAAAATTTATTTCATTATGTGATGCCCAACGAAAAATTGAAGGTGTGTATAAAGGTAAAACCAAAACCTACGATTTTAAAGGGAAAAAGGTGGCTGTTGTAATGGCAGGAAATCCATATACTGAAAGTGGAGAGCGTTTTCAAATTCCTGATATGTTAGCCAATAGGGCTGATATTTATAATTTAGGTGATATTTTAGGTGACAGTGAAGCTGAATTTAAACTGAGTTATATTGAAAACAGCTTAACCTCAAATGTAATTTTAGGTCGTTTAGCGGATAAAAGTAAAAATGACATTTATAATTTAATAAAAGTAGCAGAAGGTAAACCTTTACAAGATGTTGAGTTAGAACAATCATTTAGTTCAGAAGATATTAATGACATTGTTGAACTGTTAAAAAAAGCCATTTTTGTTAGAGATATTTTATTAAAAGTAAACCTTGAATATATAGATTCGGCAAGTAAAGAAGATGCTTACCGTACCGAACCTGCTTTTAAATTGCAAGGATCTTATAGGGATATGAATAAAATAGTTGAAAAACTAAATCCTTTAATGAATCAACAAGAATTAGAAACCCTTATTATATCGCATTACGAAAATGAATCTCAAACCTTAACCAATAATGCAGAATCAAACTTGTTAAAATTCAAATTAATGAATAAATTTGCAAATGAACAGGAAAAGGAAAGATGGAGTGGTATTATTAAAGAATTTGAAAAACAACAAAAGTTAAAAGGTTATTCTAATAACGAAATGGCAAGTGTTGTTGAGCAAATGTCTAATATTAATAATTCTATAAATCAATTATCAGATACAAAACCTAATGAAGAACTAAATAAACATTTAAAACAACTTGTATTAAGTTTAAATAAAATATCAAAAAATTACACTAATGATTAAAATTTATAAGCAATTAATTCTCTTTATTTTATTAATTTCATTTCAAGCTCAAACAGTCGCTCAAAATAATTATGCAAAAATTGACATAGATGAACCGACTAATTTTTCTGAGTTATCTGAATTTTTTTCAGATTCAGTTTTAAATCAATATAAAGTATATTTTACAGGAGAAAATCACCAATATGCCTATGTTAATTCAGAATTAGAGTTTAAATTGTTGGTTTATTTACACCAAACACAAGGCGTAAAACATTTTGTGTTTGAACAAAGCCCTGCTACGGGATTTATCATTACTCAAGCTGTTTTAGATAATGAAGATGTATCTTACAAATTACATTTAAGAGATAAATTTTTTGACCCTTTTTACAATTTGGTTAAACAAATAAAAAAATACAATGATACATTACCCGCTAATCAAAAAATTACTGTAGAGGGGATAGATGCTGAGCGTTTTCCTTCTTTTTCACTATATGCTTTGCACAAAATTACAGATTCTTTATCAACTGAAGGAAAAACGGGGATTGTTTATGAAACCATTGATGCCATTTACACCTCAGAATTTAAAGATGGAACACCAGATGAAATATATAATGACGGAGGCTCAAGGTTTAATTTGTTAGGAGATAAAATTAATGCATGGGAAACTATTGAAACCATAATAGATTTAAGTGAATTACATAAAGATCAATTAAAAGAAGAAATAGGGGAGAATTATGACACCTATGTAGAGATATTGTTAGGTTTACAGGCTGGTCATGATTGGTATCAAGCTGAAAGAAATGGAGATATGACTGCCCCTTTTATTAGAGAACGTTTTATGATTGACCAATTTTTAAGGGTTTATAATAGGCATCCAAATTCTAAATATTATGGTCAGTTTGGTAGATGTCATTTACACGCCAAAAAAGATTCAAAAAAATGTTATTCTCACAATATGAAATCAATAGCCAGCAGAATTAACACCACATCAGATACCACATTAAATGGTAAGGTTTTAACTATTCCTGTTTATTATAAAACATCTAAAACAACTGATGTAAATATTATAGAATCCCTAGAGCTAGATTATAGATTTAACAAGAAAAATAAAATCTATTTAATAGATTTGGACTATTTAGAAGATGATAATCCTATAGCAGGATTTGAAGAAGATTTACCTTATGTTATTGTAAATACATATATGCCAAAAGGTTTTGAGGAGATGTACTCCTTTAACTTATCTTTAAAAGAATATCATTTAGGAGTGTTTTATGGTTTTACTTATTTTAATAAAATTAACAGACTTAATAATGCCCTTAACAATATTGCGTCTAACAGTTTTACTAATAAATTTACAACCTATTCCTTTGCTTTTGATTATTTAACAATGAAAGATAAAGGGGTACACATTTCTTTTAATTACATACCATCAGTTTCAAACGGAGATAGGTTTAAACTAAAAGGAAGTTCCTTTACTTATGGTTCTTATTATCCATTTGGAAATAAATTTGTAATGTCTGCTTTTGGTATTTATTTAACTTATGGTAAAATGACTTTAACTGAAGATAATAACGGAACAGTTCCAAATTTAATTCAATTAGACAATAAAAATGTAACGGTTTACAAAAATGATATGTTTTTAATTTCGCCTAATTTAGATTTTAGATTAACACTTCCTGTAATAAGCTTAAACGCTAGGGTAGGTTATAATTTAGATGTATCTGGTAAATATTGGGTGTTAGATGGAAAAATGAAAAATTTTACAAAAACTTCTTTTAGTTCACCTTATATTCAAGTGGGGGCAAGTTTTAATTTAAAAAGAGAGAATTAATTTTTTTATTTTTATAGACAACCTTATGCTTTTTTATGCGTTTATGAATTAAAATATAAACTTTTAAAATAAAATAACCTATGAAACAATTATTTATTATTGTATTAACTTTATTAATTAATACAAACCTTAATGCTCAAAATCAACAATGTTTTGATTTTACACAATACACCGATTCAACATTAAATGCAGTTATTT
>CAYQRJ010000051.1:0-11845 GCA_964419855.1 uncultured Crocinitomix sp. | reverse complement strand
TAACTATCCCGATTCCTATCGGGGAACGAATAACTCACTTATAAATATCTTTTCTGAAAGTTTCGTTTTCATCATCATTATACATCATTAAATAATTATAATAACGAGATTCATTAATATCTCCATTTTCAACAGCTTTTTTAACTGCACAATTTGGTTCATTAATGTGTTGGCAATTGTTAAATTTGCAGTTATTTAATAATTGTTTCATTTCGGGAAAGTAATGAGATAATTCCTTTTTATCAAAATCAATTAAGCCAAACGCTTTTATTCCAGGTGTATCAATAATAAATCCACCCTCTTTTAAAGGAAACATTTCGGCAAAAGTAGTAGTGTGTTGCCCTTGTAAATGACTATCAGATATTTGTTTGGTTTTTAGGTTTAAATTGGGTTCAAGTGCATTAACCAAAGTTGATTTACCAACTCCAGAGTGTCCACCAAACATTACTTTTTTATCTTTAATTTCTTCTTTTAAAAATTGAACCGAATTAGGATTGGTGGCCGAAATATTTATACATCTATACCCAATGTTTTGATAAACCAATTTAAAATCGTCTAAATATTGTAATCCTACTTCATCTAATAAGTCAACTTTGTTAAATAATAAGGTAACGGGGATGTGATAAGCCTCCGTAGTCACTAAAAATCTATCTATAAACCCTGTGTGTGTTTCAGGAGCAACAAGTGTAACTAATAAATAAACATGGTCAATATTAGCAGCTAAAATATGTGTCCGTTTACTTAGGTTGATGGATTTGCGAACAATATAATTTTTTCTTTCTTGTATTTGATTAATTACGCCAATTAACTGGTCTTCATCTTCAATTTTAAACTCAACATTATCGCCAACAGCTACCGGATTAGTAGATTTTATGCCTTTGATGCGCATTTTACCTTTTATTCTACAATTCCATATTGTTTTATCTATTGATAACACTTTGTACCAACTACCTGTAGATTTAATAACAACTCCTTTTTTCAATCTTTATTTTTTTGGATAAAAGTAAATAATATTGAACAAAAGTAGGTTAATTAATCATATAAATTATCTTTGCTTTTTAAAATGGAAAAATTATCAATTTTAATAGCTGTTTATAATGAAGACCAAACCATCTACAAGGTTCTATCAATTATTGATGATTTAAAATTAATTGATGATATAAAAAAAGAAGTCATTGTAATTAATGATTGCTCTAGTGATGACTCAAAAAATGAGATAGAAAATTTTATTTCACAAACTAAATCAGATTTTAAATTAATTAATCATCAAATTAATAAAGGAAAAGGGGCAGCAATTAAAACTGGTGTTAAAGAAGCTACTGGCGATTATATCATTATTCAAGATGCAGATTTAGAACTTAATCCAACCGAAATAAATGATTTGCTAACTGTTGTGCAAAATGATGAAGCAGATATTGTTTATGGGTCAAGGTTTTTAAATCAATCTAAAAAAGGAGGAACATTTTTAAGTAATATGGCTAATTCTTTTCTTACTTTTTTGTCAAATTTGGTGTTTAGAACGAGTATAACGGATATGGAAACCTGTTATAAGTTAGTACCTACTAAAGTTTTTAAAAGTTTAAACTTAGTTGAAGAACGTTTTGGATTTGAACCTGAAATTACAGCCAAACTAGCTAAAATTAAATCGCTTAGGTGGAAAGAGGTTCCCATAACATATAATGCCCGAACTGATGATGAAGGAAAAAAAATTGGTTGGACAGATGGGGTAAGAGCAGTTTGGTGTATTTTAAAATATGGATTTGGGAAATGACAGTTAAAAATAATTAAAGATTGTTTTAACACTTTTTATTCTTTTTTAATTCAAATTAATGTTTTTTTCAATTACTTTTATGCCTCTTTTATAGATTTATGGATAAACAAAAAAAATATGATAATGCCTATTTAAACATGGCAACAGAATGGGCAAAATTATCTCACTGTGAACGTAAAAAAGTAGGGGCGCTTATTGTTAAAGATCACATGATAATTTCTGACGGTTATAATGGAACACCATCTGGTTATACCAATTGTTGTGAGGATGAAAAAGGAGAAACCCAATGGTATGTGCTACATGCTGAAGCTAACGCTATTTTAAAAGTTGCCAAATCTACTCAGTCGGCTAAGGGTGCAACATTATACATTACACTTTCGCCTTGTAAAGATTGTAGTAAACTCATCATTCAATCAGGCATAAAAAGGGTGGTGTATAGAAAAAAATATAAAGATACTTCAGGAATAGATTTTTTAAAAGAATATGGCATTGAAGTTAATCACATAGAACAAACAGATAATGGAAAATAAATCAAAATACACCTTTTTAATTCCCCTTTTAGTAGCAGTTGTTTTTGCTGTTGGGATGTACATTGGTACACTCTTTATCCCTGAAATTAATTTTAATTCAAATACAGCTGAAACCTCCTCAAAATATAATACAATACTAGAGTTAATAGAAGATAGGTATGTAGATTCTGTTGATCATAATCTCTTAATTGAAAGCTCTATTGAGGGGATGATTCAGAAATTGGATCCTCACAGTCAATATATTCCACCTAAAGATTTACAAAAGGTTAACGAACAACTGCAAGGTAATTTTGGAGGGGTGGGTATTAGGTTTTTAATTCATGAAGACACCTTAGTAGTAACACAAGTTTTACCCGATTCTCCCTCAGAATATGCAGGACTTAAAGCAGGCGATAGAATTGTACAAGTTGATGATAGTGTTTTGGTTGATAGAAAAATTACTAACGAAATGGTAATGGGACTTTTAAAAGGAGAAGCTGGTAAAAAAGTTAACGTTAAAGTGTATCGTTATGGAGAGTACTTAGATTTTGAAATTGTTAGGGGTATTATTAGTGTTAGTAGTATAGATGCTAATATTATGCTAACAGACGAGATTGGTTTTATTAAATTAAATAGCTTTACAGCTAATTCCGATAGAGAATTTATAACTGCTGCTAAAGCATTAAAAGCACAAGGCATGACCAAATTAATTTTTGATTTAAGAAATAATGGAGGTGGTTTTATGCATGCGGCTACTAATATTATCGACCAATTTGTGGAGTCTGGTTTATTGGAGGTTTATACTGAAGGTAGAAAACATCCAAGAGAAGATTATTACTCAACAAGCAAAGGGTTTTTAAAGCAAACCAAAGTAATTGTGCTCATTAATTCATTATCTGCATCAGCCTCTGAGATTGTAGCAGGAGCAATACAAGATAATGACAGAGGGATTATTTTAGGCAGACGTTCTTTTGGTAAAGGTTTAGTTCAAGAACAACAAGAATTTAATGATGGATCAGCATTACGTTTAACCATTTCTAGATATTACACCCCTACTGGTAGATGTATTCAAAAGCCCTATGGTGATGGCATTGATTACGAAAATGATTATTTTAAACGATATGAGAACGGCGAATTGATGCATGCTGACAGTATTAAACACAACGATTCTTTAACGTATTTAACTCCAAAAGGACGTAAAGTTTATGGTGGTGGTGGCATTTATCCCGATATTTTTGTGCCTAATGATACATCTGGAGCTTCATATTACTTAACCAATTTGTATTACGCTGGCGCCTTTAATCAATGGACGTTTAAGTTTTTAGACCATAACCGTAACAAATGGAACAATTTTGAATCTTTTAACAAACAATTTTATGTGTCTGATAAAATGTTAAATGAATTTATATCCTATGCTGAAAAAACTTTAAATGTTGAAATTGATAATGAAGGGTTAAACCGTTCTCGTCAAATTATTAAAAATAGAATTAAGGCAGAAATTGCACGTCATTTATTTGAAGATAATGGCTATTATAAAATTTATTTAAAAGATGATTTAGATGTTGAAAATGCCATTAAATCTTTTGATGATTCGGTGTATAACAGAGTTTTAAAAATTGACTAATGAAACAAAAATGGGATAAAGTAGAGGAATCTTTTTTTGGTATTGGAATCCTTGAACCCAAAACCTCTCATAATATAGGAACACTTTGGAGGTCGGCTTATATTTTAGGTGCAAGTTATATTTTTATTATTGGAGGAAAATATAACCATCAATCTTCTGACACATCTAAAGCTTGGTCTAAAATACCTTTTTTCAAGTATGTTGATTTTGATCACTTTTATAAGTCATTACCTCATTCTACACAATTAGTTGGGGTGGAGCTTTCAGATAATGCCATACCTATTAAGTCATTTAAACATCCGCCAAGGGCATCTTATTTGTTAGGTAGTGAAGATAATGGTTTGCCTTTTGAAGTCATTAAAAGATGTCATAAATTAGTGCAGTTACCAGGTAAAACATCTCTTAATGTTTCGGTTAGTGGTAGTATAATAATGTTTGACAGAATAAACAAAACAGGAGAGTTTGAATTTTGATTAGTTGGTATAAATTACCCAATCATACTATTGGTAGGTAAAGTCATAGATGCCCATAAATCTGGGTCGCCTTGTTTATCAAAATAAAAATCAACTCTACCTAACATAATGCCAGCCCAACCTACTTGATTTATTAAAACCGCTTTACCATTTTTGTTTTTGTGCATTTCGGGTTTGTCTAAAAAAGTATGAGTATGTCCACCAATAATTAAATCAATGTTTGAAGTCTCTTTGGCTAAAACTGTATCGCACATATTATTTAATTTTGCAAAATAACCTAAGTGAGATAAGCAAATCACTAAATTACATTTGTAATCATTTTTTAGAATATCAGCATATTTTTGAGCTTGTTTAATAGGGTCTAAATAAACGGTATCTTTATATAAATTTTTACTCACTAGTCCGTCTAACTCAACTCCAACACCAAATACACCAATTTTTAGTTTACCTTTTCTAAAAATTTTAAATGGTATAGTTTTTTGATTTAAAACGGTGTCTTTAAAATCGTAGTTAGAACATATAAAAGGGAAATTAGCAAGAGGTAATACTTTATTAAATCCATCAATTCCGCCATCAAAATCGTGATTTCCAATGGTAGCTGCATCATAGCCAATGGCAGACATCACTTTAAATTCAATTTCGCCTCCATACATATTAAAGTAAGGTGTACCTTGAAAAATATCTCCAGCGTCTAATAATAAAACTTCATCCTCAGTTTGTCTTATGTTATCCACCAACGCCTTACGTCTATTTACGCCTCCTTTGTTGGGGTATTTTCTGTCGTTTACAGGAAAAGGGTCAATGTGAGAATGGGTGTCGTTAGTGTGTAAAACGGTTAGTTTCTGAAACTCACTTTTTTTAGTGAAAGATGATAATGAAGCTATAGTTAAAGCTCCTGTTCCTAATGAATATAAAAATTTACGTCTGTCCATTATCTTATTTGTTGAATTCTGCCCTCCACTTTAAATTCGGGTAATTCTTTTACAGTTGATACATAATTAAGTAAAGCATCTCTAATTAAAATACCTGTTTTTACGTAGGGTTGACCTTTAAAAAATGTCATTTTATCGCCACCATTAGCTAAATAATCAGAGGTGATAACAAATACATCATCTTTAAAATTATAGGGCTGTCCACCAATATCAATTTTGCCTTTTGAGGAATTGATATAAGCAATGGCATTAGAAATGGGTTGACCATTTTTTTGGAATAAGTAAAGTAATAATTTATTAATGTGAGCAGGAGTCAATTTTACAATTACTATTTCATTATCAAAGGGCATTAATTCATAAATGCTACCAATGGTAATATCACCTTTGTTAACAGATGCTCTTAAACCACCAAAATTAAGCATACAAAACGTATTGGTGTTTAATAAATTAAACGCTTTTTGATTGGGTTTGTATTTTATTCCACTTTGAAATACAACATCAGCAACAAAGTTTCCAAGCGGACTTTCGGGTGTGTATTTGATTAAATCATAATTAGAATGCCCTATTACTTTACTCATTTTTTTGTCAAGTTCTGTTTTGTAAGGTTTAATAATGGTATCTAAAGCATTAGACTTTAAAGTATCATTAATACTGTACGTTTTTGCCGAGTAAGTTGCAATTTTCTCAGAACCACAACTTAAAACAAACAATAAAGTAACAAGATAGATTAACCTTTTCATTTATTTTTTTTCTTTAATCAATACAATGTAAACTGGCAAGTGGTCAGAATAGCCTCCTAAATATTGCCCTCCAGCACTTGTTCTTAACGGATATCCTTTAAATCTACCCTCAGTTTGTAATAAATAAGGCTTGCGATAAACATACGCTTTATAATAGGAAAGGGTTGAATAATCAGTTCCGTTTAAAAAGGCTTTACTCACCATAATTTGGTCAAACAAATTCCAAGCATCATTCCATGCTAAAGTACCGTACCCTTTTTTATAAAAATGCCACATTGGGTTAAAAAATTCTTTCTTTTTAACCTTAGCCATTTTACCTTTAGCTTTTATATATTCCATTACACTTCTGTTCACAGGGTCATCATTCAAATCGCCCATATATAATATTTTAGCGTTTGGATTATCATTATATAATGAGTCAATAATTTTTCTACCTAATTGAGCAGCTTGAATACGTCTTGGCTCCGATTTTTGCTCTCCTCCTCTACGAGAAGGCCAGTGGGCAACAATTACATTAACATCTTCACCCATTAATGTTCCGCTAACAATTAACTGGTCTCTGGTGTAATAAGCTGTGTCATCAGGGAAAGTTAATTTATAAGAGATAGATTTTTTAACTTTAAAATATTTTTCTTGATACAATAAGCCAACATCAATTCCTCTGCGGTCTGGAGAATCATAATGAATAATTTTGTAATTTCTACCTTTTAATTTTGGTTGAGCCACTAAATCCTCTAAGACGCCTCTGTTTTCAACTTCAGCTACACCAATAATGGCACATCCATCAGGAGATACATCTTTTCCTAAATCCTCTAAAACTTTAGATAGATTTTCTAATTTATGATTGTATTTTTCCATGGTCCAATTATTTCTGCCATTAGGTAAATACTCCTCATCTCTATTTGGGTCGTCAACTGTATTAAAAAGATTTTCTAAATTATAAAAACCAACACAAGATACCTGGTATTGTTTTTTTTCTTGGGCCGTGGTAGATGTAGAAAAAAGTAAAAGAAAAGCTGTAAAAGTTAGCCATCCAATTTTTGATATTTTTTTTACTTGGGTGATGTTTAATTGATTTTTTAACATTTTTATTATTTTTTGAGATTTCAAATTTAGCAATTATAAATCAAATAGCACGCCAAACTACAATATTAGAATATTAACAATATGTTAAGTTTTTAACAATTTTTACATTTTTGATTTTCAAACAACTTTATTTCGTAATTTTGTCGGGCTAAATATTATTTACGCATAACATTGTGTAAATTATAGAAAAACAATTATGATAAAAAAACTTACACTAGCAAGTGTTTTCTTCTCAATGTCTGTATTGGGATTTTCTCAAAACGAGAACACTACGCAAGAAGATTCTTTGAAAAACATTGAAGAAGCACCAGTATTTGTTACTACCTTAGATGACATTGATAATGGTAATTCAGGACAAACTTCATCTGGCTTACTTCAATCATCAAGAGATGTATTTGCAACAACAGCAGCTTATAATTTTGGAGTTGCCCGATTTAGAATTAGAGGTTACAATTCAGATCAAACAATCATAATGGTCAATGGAATACCTATGAACGATATGGAGTCGGGGAGAGGGACTTGGTATAAATGGGGTGGATTGAATGATGTAACCCGATATGCAGAATCTAAAAGATGGTTAACATCAAATCCTTATCACTTTGGCGGTTTAGGTGGGTATTCTAATATTAATGCCAAAGCCACAGGAATCAGAAAAGGACATTATTTATCTTACGCTTCTACTAATAGAGCATATCGTCACAGATTAATGTACACACAAGGTACTGGAATGATGGCAAATGGCTGGGCTTTTGCCATGTCGGTGTCTTTTAGATATTCCAAAGAAGGATATGTGCCAGGGACTTATTATCAAGCTATGGGATATTTCTTAGCTGCTGAAAGAAAATTAAATGAACATCACAGTTTAAATTTATCAATTATTGGTGCACCATCTAATAGAGGTAAAAGTGGTATTTCAACTCAAGAAACTTATGATTTGGCTAAAGATCATTATTACAATCCAAATTGGGGATACCAAACTATTAATGGTAAACAAGTTAAACGTAATGCCCGTCAATCAATTTCGCATACCCCAATTATTGCTTTAAGTCATGATTGGAAAATTGATAATAAATCAAAATTAAAAACTTCTGTATATTTGAATCAAGGACGATATGGACAAACGTCTTTAAATTGGAATCAAGCTAAAGATCCAAGACCTAATTATTATAGATATTTACCTTCATATTATTATGGACGACATGATTCATTAAACGGTGATTTATTAGCTGCTCAATGGGCTAATGACCCTACTTTTGGTCAAATTCAATGGGATGATTTATATGCCGCTAATATGAATAATTTGTATTATATGCAAAATGCCAATAACATTCCAGGTAATAATGTTACGGGTAAAAGAGCAAAATATATTGTAGAAAACAGATGGAATAATTTATTGGCTTATGGTATAACCTCAAATTATACAAAAAACCTAAATGACCACATTAATTTATCATCAGGTGTTTATATTCAACATCAACGTAACCATTATTTTAAAACAGTAAATGATTTATTAGGTGCAGACTTTTGGGTAGATGTAGATAAATTTGCATCACAAGTTGGCGTTGACCCTAATATTGCTCAAAATGATTTAGATTATCCTAACAGAATTGTACGTGTTGGAGAAAAATTTGGATATGACTATTTTATTCATAACACCAAGGCTGCTTTGTTTGGTCAATTAAATTTTTCTTACGACAAATTTGATTATTATGTATCAGCCGAATTATCTGGTACAAACTTTTTTAGAGATGGAATTACTAGAAATGGTAAATTCCCTAATGATTCTCAAGGTAAATCAAAAGCAGCAAACTTTTTTAATTATGCGGTTAAAGGAGGTGCAGTTTACAAAATTAGCGGACGTCAGTTTATTACAGTAAATGGATTAGTTAAAACACAAGCACCATGGTCACGTAACGCTTTTGTGTCGCCACGAACAAGAAATGACCTTGTTCCTAATTTACAAAATCAATTTATTTATTCAGGTGATGTGTCTTACATCTTAAAATATCCTAAATTAAAATTAAGAGCAACCTATTATTATACTGAACGAAAGAATGCCATTTGGACAAGAAGTTTTTATCATGATGAATATAATTCATTTGTTAATTATGTAATGACAGGGGTAAATTACTTAAATCAAGGTTTAGAATTTGGATTTGATGCTAAAGTTTACGGAGGTTTTTCTTTAAACGGAGCATTGGCTTATGGTCAATATTTATATAATTCAAGACCAAAAGCTGATGTGTATATCAGAAATACACCAGATGTTTTAGCTCAAAATAAAACGGTATATATAAAAAATTATAGAGTAGGTGGTATGCCTCAATCAGCAGCCTCAATTGGTTTTAAATACAGAGGTAAAAAATATTGGTTTGCAGGGGCTAATTTTAATTATTATGCCGATATTTACTTAGATCCTAACCCTGATAGAAGAACTGAAGAAGCAGTTAAAAACCTAGTGTCAACTGACCCTCAATATCACCAAACTATAGATCAAACTAAATTAAAAAATGGTTACTCTGTAAGTATGTTTGCAGGAAAATCTTTTAAAATTGCCAACTATTACTTAAACATTACCGTTAACATAAGTAACCTTACAAATAATCAAAATTACCAAACTGGAGGGTATGAGCAATTACGATATGATGTGACTAACATTAATAAATTCCCACCAAAATTGGGTTATATGTATGGGTTTAACTATTTTGCTATGGCTAAACTTAGATTTTAATTGATAATAAAAAAATAAAAATGAAAATATTAACAACACTCAATCCAAGTAAAATAATTATAGCAATAGGCATAATTGGTGTTTTATCTGCTTGCCAAAAAAAATATGATGCGCCTGAGGTAACCTTACCAAAAGAAGGAGCAGTAATTACAATGGATACTTTATTAAGTTGGTATCAAGGCTATCCAATAAAGTTTACATCAGATTACTCTCTTTATACTACAGTAACAATGGATCAAACGGATGGAAACATCTATAAGGCTGTCTATGTGCAATCTGGAGATAAAGCTATTAATGTACGTTTACTTCAAGGTGGCGGTAGTCTTTATAAAGGTGATTCTATTAGAATTGATTTAAAAGGAACAATCTTAAACCAATATAATGGCGTAATGCAATTAGATTCAGTAGATGTAGATAAAAATGTAGTTAAAATGGATGTGAATAAAAATCTACCTCCTTTAGTTACTACCATAGATCAATTAAATACTAATTTGCAATCAAGATTAATTAAATTAGAAAATGTTCAATTTATTGCTCCTGAACTAGGCGGTACTTATGCTGATAAAGCTAATTTACAATCTAAAGATGTTATTCTTGAAGATGCTAATGGAAATACGGCAATTGTTAGAAGCTCAGGTTATTCTAATTTTGCTGATGAACTAGTAGCTGAAGGTAGCGGAAGTATTGTTTGTATTGTTGGAATATTTGGAAACAATGTTCAACTGTTAATCCGTTCTTTTGATGAAATAAATATGAATAATCCAAGATTTTCTGGTATTCAAGCCATTAAAAATTTTGATGATGGTAGTGTAACCTCAGGAGGATGGATGCAACATCAAATTATTGGTAATAATGTATTTTGGGAAACCAGTCATTCTGGTGGAGCAGCTACTGATTATTGCCAAATTTCAAATTATATTGATGGAGTCAAATACAATACAGAAAATTGGTTAATCTCTCCCGCTTATGATTTGACTTCAATCTCTGCTCCTGCTTTAAATTTTAATAATGCTTATAATTACCCAGGACCTACTTTGCAAGTATTAGTATCAAATGACTATGACGGAACATCTAACCCTAATAATGCTACTTGGTCAACTTTATCTCCTGTATTGTCAGGCGGTGGTTGGGCTTGGCAAAATTCAGGTAATGTAGATTTATCTGCTTATAAAACAAGTAACGTACATATAGCGTTTAAATATACAGGAACAAGTTCTTCTGGAAGTACTTGGGAAATTGATGATGTAAAAATAATAGGATAAAAAAATTAAGATGAAAAAAGTATTAATTATATTAACAATAGGTTTAAGTATTATTTCTTGTAAAAAGGAATTAGATCATCCACCAGTAACTCAAGTAGCAGAAAATGGTATTATGTCAATGGATACATTAATCAATATGTATCAAGGACAAGATATAAAATTTGATACAAATTATTACGTGTATGCTACAGTAACTATGGATGAGATTGATGGAAATATTTATAAGCAAATTTATATTCAACAAGGAGAAAAAGCTCTTAATGTAAGAATGTTACAAAGTGGTTTTTTATTTGTTGGAGACTCTATAAGAATTAATTTAAAAGGAACCACTTTAAGTAAATATGCAGGAGTCATGCAATTAGATTCTGTTGACTTTACTAAAAATGTAGCAGTACAAGCAACAGGTAAGTATTTACAACCAAAATTGGTAACTATTGCAGATTTGAATATGTCTTTTTTGAATGTATTGGCAACAGAACCGTCAGACCCTAATGTACAATTTGAGTACTTGTCACAATTGGTAAAATTAGAAAATGTGCAGTTTTCTAGTGCTGATATTGCACCAGGTTCTACTTATGCTGATGGTCCTAATCAACAATCAAAAAATTTAATATTAGAAGATTGTGATGGAAATTCAATTATTGTTAGAAATAGCGGTTATGCTAATTTTGCTAATGAATTAGTGGCACAAGGTAATGGAACTTTAGTAGCCATAGT
>CAYQRJ010000050.1:0-11969 GCA_964419855.1 uncultured Crocinitomix sp. | reverse complement strand
CCACCAGCAGATTTATAAGCCTTTTTCTTTGGTTTAATTTTTTCAATAAATAACACGTAAAAATGCTCTCCTTTTTCGTTTGTTATTTCCTCAGAAATTCCATTTTTAATGGTAGGCGACATTTTTTGTTTGTTTAAAACTTTACCTTCCATCAACTCATATTCTCCGTCCTCATATTGCACAAAAACAGAAACAATTCGTCCGTTTTCAACCCTTACTTTACCGTAAACACAATAAGATTTACCGTTTTCAATAAAACTAATAATCACTTTTCGGTGCATATCATCCGAAACCGTATAAGCGCCTCTATCGTCAAATACTTTTTTCCACTCTTTAAAGCATCCTTCTTGAGCGTAAATGTTGGTAAATAATACCGAAAAAAATAAAAGTAAAAATGTTTTTTTCATAAAAAATAGTTTTGGTTTGTAATTTCAATTGTCAAATATAATAGAACTTTAACAAAAAAAGTAATTTGAACCAATCTATTTTATTACTTTTGTTAAAAAACTACTATATATTATGAGCACTAATCAAATAGCGAGCCATTTTTTAGAAGCACAAGATGTTTTGGCTAAATTTATTAATAATCCTGAAAATTTTGAGAAAATTAAACAAGCAGGAGATGCAATGATAACATCAATTAAACAAGGAGGAAAAGTTATTTCTTGCGGTAATGGTGGGTCAATGAGTGATGCCATGCACTTTGCAGAAGAAATGACGGGTAGATTTAGAGAAAATAGAGGACCTATACCAGCTATTGCAATATCTGACCCTGCACACATCACCTGCATATCTAACGATTATGGATACGAATTTATTTTTTCGAGATTTGTTGAAAGTATTGGCTCTAAAGGTGATGTTTTATTAGCGATTTCTACCAGTGGAAATTCTCAAAATGTAATTAATGCCGTAAACGCAGCAAAAGATAAAGGAATGTTTGTTGTGGGATTAACTGGTAAAACAGGTGGAAAATTGGCTAACTTAGTAGATTTAGAGATTAGAACACCAATGAGTGATTGGGCAGATAGAGTTCAAGAAATTCATATTAAAATTATTCATTCGCTTATCCATTATATTGAAAGTAATGTTTAGGAAAGGAGATGTTAAACGATTAATTGTTTATTTTAGAATTTTAAAAACGTAACAACTAATCAACTACCCCGATTCCTATCGGGGAACTAACTAAAGTACACTATCATCAAAGGCAAAAGGTAATAAATGTAAACATTTGTTTACCACCAAAAAATTAGAATTATTGCCAATCATTATTATTTTAATGGGCGATTTTTGTCTATTTTCGGCTTCCAATAATGCTTGCCTACACATTCCACAAGGTGTAATAGGTTGATTTAATGTCCCTATTTCCTTTTCGGCATAAACTGCTACGCAATTAATGGTTGATTTTGGATAATTTGATATAAAATAACTCAACACATTTCGTTCTGCACAAATTCCAACCGGATAAGAGGCATTTTCAACGTTTGTAGCTGTTAAAATATGTTTGTCATCAAATAAAACTCCAGCACTTACATTAAATTTAGAATAAGGTGCATAAGCATCTTTTGCTTGCTTTATAGTATCTTGTATCAATAACTTCTCATCTTCAGAAAAATCATTGATATTATTTGTTGTATAATACTCTATTTGATTTGAATGTTGCTCCATAAGTTAAATATAACTAATGTTTATTATATGTGTTTTATAAAAAAAAGTTACATTTGTAGGTCATGAATAAAAAACCGTATAACGAACAAGAAATCATTAACAAATTTGAACCTATCACATTAGATGAAATGGATAAAGTGACCTTAATGAACCGTACGGATACTAAATTTGTAATAAAAAGAGAGTTGTTTAATCAATTACTTCCTCAACTTAAAAATAATTATAAATCATTAGAAATTTTAGGCAACAGAATTAATAATTACGAAACTCTTTATTATGATTACCCTAATTTTCAGTTTTTTTTAGATCATCATAATGGAAAAGGAAACAGATTTAAAGTAAGAATAAGAAATTATGTAGAATCTAAATTATTTTTTTTAGAAATAAAAAATAAATTTAAAGGCAGAACCGACAAAAAAAGAATTAAAGTTGAAGATTTTGAATTAACTTTATCTGAAAAATCTAAGGGATTTATTAATGATGTTATAGGAAAAGACACTCCTATTGAAGCTAAATTATGGAACTCTTTTGGGAGAATAACTTTAGTTAACAAAAATATGGAAGAGCGCCTAACCCTTGACTTAAATCTTACTTTTAGATGGCAAGAACAAACCATTGTTTACGACCATGTAGTTATTGCCGAACTAAAACAAGGTAATGTTAACAGAGGTTCTGCTTTTTATGCTTTAATGAAAGAAAATCAAATTAGACCTTACAGTATTAGTAAATATTGTGTAGGTGCCGTATCTTTAAACCCAAATTTAAAATACAATAACTTTAAAGAAAAATTACTATTAATAGATAAATTAAAATAAAAATTATGTTTAATCATTTTACTGCTTTATTAGCACAGGCAAACAACACTATTATTAACGCAGATAGCGGTTTTTTAGGTATCTCATTTATGGATGATGACTTTTATAAATTATTATTCAGATTCATTTTTAACTTTATTATTATTACTATAATTATTAGGTTAATTTACTACGCAAAAACCCCAAGACGAAATTATGTGTTTACTTATTATATGATTTCAATTATATCATTTGTAATTGTATTTGCCTTAAAAAAATTAGACATTGATACAGGAATGGGACTTGGTTTATTTGCCATTTTTGGAATTATAAGATATAGAACTAATCCGCTTAGGGTTAGAGAAATGACTTACTTATTTATTACTATTGGGCTATCTGTTGTTAACGGATTATCAGGCAGACAAGTCAGCTATGCAGAATTATTATTTATAAACTTTGCCGTAGTTTTAATTGTTTATTTGTTAGATACCAAATTATTGGTTAACTTAGAATCATCTAAAACAGTTATTTACGAAAAAATAGAGAACATCAAACCAGAAAACTACAGCCAATTAATGGAAGATTTAGAACAAAGAACAGGTTTAAAAATATCTAAAGCTGAGGTTGGTAAAGTTGACTTTTTGAAAGATATTGCAGAAATTAAAATTTATTATTATGATGATAAAGACACTGAATTTGACGAAACTGAATAAATTATTAGTAATATTTTTTTTACTAAATACCTCTAACTTTTCTTTTTCGCAAGACATCTATTTAAAAAACCAATGGGAATGTTTAGGTCCAAACAACACACCTGGTTATTTTAAACAAATGTCTAGTTTAGGTATTGGACCAACCGAATTTATTAAATCTACTCCCCTACAAGAAGGTTTATTGCTAACTGGCTCTATTTCGGGTGGATTATTTTACTCTATAGACAGAGGAGAAACATGGCAAAATTCGGGGTCAGACAATTGGGATTATTCCTCATCCTCTTATGCCGATTTTTACCCAACAGATGCTAACACTTGGTTTAGTTTATCTTGCTACGAAAGTAACAAAAATCAACCAAGTTCATTAAACACCAAAGGAGGAATATACAGAACACAAGACAGAGGTTCTTCTTGGAAAAAAATTGGTAATGAAAAAAGTTTAAAGCTAAGCAGATGGGCAAAAGTTTACAGTTTTAAATTCGACCCTCAATCCCCCTCTAAAATGTATGTTCTTTCATCTGAAGGTTTGGTTTACACTATTGATTGCCTAGCTGATGATGTTAAATGGCAAAAAGAAACACAAATTAACGGTTTAATGTACGATATGACTTTTGTAGGAAACAAAGGTTTTATTACCAATAAATCAAAAGACAAATGGCACATTTACAAACTTGAAAATAATAAATATTCTTTAATACAGCCTTTTGAGACAATTAACAATAACATCTCACACCTTACTATAAACACCTTTGGTAATCAACTTTTAATTTTAGTTGATTATGCTAGCGGAGCAGATAAATTAATTTTGTATAACATCCAAAAAGATGAACTAACCGAATTAAGTCGCAGTCAAAGGGTAGTATTTGGACATGGTTTTACTTTTGGTGTCAACCCTAAAAATATTAACGAAATTTATGTGGGTAGTGGCACAAGGTTAAGACGGTGGAATTATCAAACAAAAAAATTTGAAAACTTAAACTCTAATTACCACGTTGATGTTGAATTTGTGAGTTTTGATCCTTTTGATGAAAACATTATTTATATGGCAAATCATGGTGGGGTTTCCATATCGTATGACAAAGGTAAATCTTGGCAAACAAAAAATAACGGCTTGGCTATCTCTGAAGTTCTAGGGCTTGCAGTTTCTGAATCTGACCCTAATCAAATAGTTATTGGAACTTATCATGATGGTTCAATCCTTTATGCTGATTGGGATAAAAACGGGAATTACACTTGGAAAAATGTTAATGGTGGTGACGCCTTAATTCCTCTAATTAATCCAAAAAATAACGCCATAGTTTTTACTTCAAATCAATATTATGGAGGGGGATTATTTGTTTCAAAAGATACTGCTAAAACCAATACCAATTTATATTCTAACAACGGTTTAAAAACTGCTGGATGGGAATTAGCCACAAGACTCCATCCTACCCATCCAAATGTTGTGTTTTTTAATTTTAATCAAACAAAAGGTAACAATAAAAACAATTTTGATATTGTACGTACAACTGATGCTTTTAGAAGAAGAAGTGTTGATACCATTTCAAATTTTAAATTGACTCATCAATTAAATAAATATAAAGTTTATGGTTTATACACCTCTAAATATCACCCTAACATATTACTGGCTTATGTCCTTCATTTTGATAAAGATGAAAATGGAAAAGGTATAACAAGACACCGACTTTTTAGAACACTAAACTCTTTAGATTCTACCAAAAACATTATTAATAGCTGGCACGAAATTGAAGTCCCTAGAAATTCTTGGATTGGAGACATAGAAATGGATAAAAAAAATTATAATAAATTATATTTTTCTTATGTGTCTGGAAAAACACCACCAGCAGAGGCTCTTGATGAAACTGGAATGATTTATTATGCAAAATACCGAAAAAAAAATCACGCCATTAAACGAAATTATGATATTTCAATTAATATCCCCAAAGATTTAGGTGGGAAAAATAACTTGATTTATATTTATCCGTCAAGCAAAAATAGATTTGCCATTGTAGGAACAAGAAACGGAGTTTATTACGGAACCAAATTTAATTTAAAAGGTGGAGGCTATTGGAAAAAAATTGGTTACGGATTACCACACTGCAAAGTTTACGGCATCCATTACAACGAAAAAGATATGCTACTTACCGTTGGTTTAACTGGTAGAGGTGTTTGGCGCATCTCATTAAAAAATGAAAACGAATAATTGTTACTTTTAAATAAAAATGGATTCTAAAATAAAAAAGAATTATGACAACAACAGAATTAGTACTTCAATTAAGCAAATATGTTATTCCTGCCATTGTTTTTTTTGGCTCTGTTTATTATTTTACCAATAGATGGTTTGAAATTCAATCAACTAAAAATAAAATTAAAGCGCAAGAATTAAAAGAAAAAGAGCAAACCAATAACGGGCTAAAAAAACATTTTTTTCCTTTACAAGTTGATGCCGCTCAACGTTTAGTCTTATTTTTAGAACGAATATCACCTAACAATATGGTGATGCGACTATTTAATCCCGCCTTACCTGCAAAAGCTTTTCAACAACAGTTATTAGAAAATATTAGAAACGAATTTGAACACAATTTAGCTCAACAAATTTTTGTGAGTTCTGAGGTGTGGAAAACAATAGTAAAAAGTAAAGAAGAGGTCATTCAAATTATAAATATGGCATCTACCAATTTAACTCCCACTGCCCTAGCTGGAGATTTAAGCCAAAACATTTTTAAAATTACTGCTCAACTTAAAACGCAACCCACCGAAATTGCTATTGAATTAATTAAATTAGAATTAAAAAAAGAATTGGAGAAGTAATTTTTTTGTATATTCTTAATCTGAACACCACCTATAAACATAAAATTATATTACAATTCTAATCCGTATAATTCTTAAAAAAACATTATCTTTGTCATTATGAAGGCATTAATAATTATTTTAACATTTTATCTTTGCTTTAGTTTTAACACTTTTAGTCAAAAAGATAGTTTAAAAGGGATTCAAACAGAAACATTCTTGCATCCAACAGATGGTTTTACAGCTTATACCCTTAAAAAAAACGAATTGGTTTATAATCAATCACCTTTTACTTTTCCATTGCCCAGTTGGGCGTGGTGGGGAATAACAGATAAAATTACAATGGAAATAGATTTATTACCATTAATTGGAGGGTTATTTCAAAAGCCACATTTACCTGTTCCCAGTCTTAATTTTAGATTTAAACTCTATGAACAAAAAGGAATCATCCCAAGCATAGCATTTGAAACTATGTTTCAGCACCTTTGGAATGATGTTTATCAGTCCGAACCTCCCAATCCAATAGTAATGAGAAAAGCTGGTAGCAGTAGCTGGTACAACCGATTTAATTTCAGTTGGCAACTATCACCTAGATTTTACACCCACTTTTCAGTTGGTGCGACTTATGGCGAAAAAATTTTTTACAGCAACAACGATAGTTTAAATTTAAAAGAAAAATTTTATCCCTCCTCTTTCACCCCTGACTTTAACCTTAGTTTTGATTACCGAATGAAACCTTGGATAAGCTTAAATGGAACATTGTCCTACGGCACTACTTTTGTTTATCTAGACAATATTCCCCATAAGCAACAAATTTCTTACGGCTTTAGAGTTGCCCCATTTTATAAATCAAAATATGGTTTTTTAAGAACACTACGTGCCGAGTTTATAGGATTCTATATCTATTTACCAGATGTTGATGCTAAAACAGAATTTTTACTTCCAATTTTCCCTTATTTATATTGGCAATGGACAGTTAAATCTAAAAAAAATAAACATAAAAAATGAAAATTGACTTAACTCATTGGTCTATAATGAGAATCATCAAATTAGTAATAGCTATAGGGTGCTTCTACACATATTATCAAAGTAGAGAATGGTTTGTGTTAGCCATTGGCATTTTCGTATTTATTCAAGTCTTGTTTAATACTGCTTGTCCAGATGGGGCTTGCGAAATACCTCATCAAAAAGACATAAAATAATTTTCTATTTGTTTAAGTAACAAATCATATTTTTTTGCATTCATATTTAAAGCATTAAAAATAATATCTGCCTTTAAATAATCAGGCTCTCTTTCAAGCAACAAATCGTTAATTTTATCATTTAATAAAACAGGGTTGTTTTTAATATCATCAATTAAAGGCCTTTTAGTTTTAGATTCTACTAACCGTTGAGCAAGTACTTTTTTAGACATTTTTAAATAAATACTTAACCCTTTTTGATTAATAAGGGCTATGTTCTCGTTATAGCACGGCGTTCCACCTCCTAAAGAAATAACGGTATTATTTATATTTAATTGATTTAAAACATCAGTTTCCAACTCTCTAAAATACCTTTCGCCTTTTTGCTTAAAAATATCGTTAATACTTAGCTGTACTTTTTCCTCAATAAGTCTATCAAAATCAATAAAATCATAATCAATTAACTTGGCAAGTTTTTTACCAATGGTTGACTTACCGCACCCCATAAAACCCATTAAAAAAATGTTCATACCACAAAAGTAAGTAAATAAAATCATTTTTTTAACAACCGTTTAAACCTTGTAAACTAAAGGGTTGAGGAATAGAACAAAAAAAAGATTAAAAAAAAAATGTTTTTATTTTGTCAGATAAAATAATGTGTCTATATTTGCACCCGCAAACGCAAAGGAGATCTGGTAGCTCAGCCGGTAGAGCATCTCCCTTTTAAGGAGAGGGTCCTGGGTTCGAGCCCCAGCCAGATCACAAAACAAAAACGCTTAATCTATTATAGATTGAGCGTTTTTTTTACATCTATTTCTTAACTCTAGCTAGTGCTACACAATTTTATTTTTATACATTTCAATAATTAATACAAATAGTTTTATTAACCCACAAAATTCACCACTAAATTATTATTTTTTCTAATTAAAATACAGTAAGTCAGATTGTTAAAACAATTTTTATACAATTTAACAATACCCAAATTTGAGGGAGTTTGAAATTTTGCGGTTAAGTCTCAGAAACCTTTAATTAAAATGCGGTTATGCATTTTTTATCACTTTTATTTGAAACATAATTATTTTTTTATTATTTTTGTCACAAGGTTTGAAAGTCTGACTTGCCGCAATCGGAGCGGGTAGTAACGTTTCAAACCTTTTTTATTCTACTATAAGTTAATAATTATTGCCATCTTTCGTATCAATACACATTCAACATTTTAAGTAAGGATAAATTTTAAATCCTCCACAACCATCTAAAATTCAAATCCTTTAACAAATGGTTAAAACATAACAAAACAATTAAAAAAAATCATTAAATTCGCAACATTCTTAAAAAAGTTGCAATGGAAAAAATTGAACCTTACAAACCAATAAATAAAGTTAGAATAGTTACAGCCGCCTCATTGTTTGACGGTCATGATGCAGCCATTAATATTATGCGCCGCATTATTCAATCTACAGGTTGTGAGGTCATACATTTAGGACACGACCGCTCAGTAGAAGAAGTGGTGAATTGTGCCATACAAGAAGATGTTCAAGCCATTGCTATGACCTCTTATCAAGGGGGGCATACAGAGTATTTAAAATACATGTATGATTTATTAAAAGAAAAAGGAGCTAGTCATATTAAAATATTTGCTGGAGGAGGCGGAACCATTTTACCAAGCGAAATAAAAGAGTTACAAACTTACGGTATTGAAAGAATTTATCATCCTGATGATGGCAGAGCCATGGGATTACAAGGAATGATTAATGATTTGGTAAAAAGAGCTGATTTTCCTGTCGGGAAAGGAGTAGATGAGACAACAATTAAAAAAATACCTAAAAAAGATGTACCTGCCATTGCTAAAACCATTTCAGCCGCCGAAAATTTTCCAGATGAAGTAAAAAAAGAAATGGATTTGGTGCACGAAATGGCAGAAAAAGGACATACCCCAATTCTTGGAATTACAGGTACAGGTGGTGCTGGTAAATCATCTCTTGTGGATGAGTTGGTACGTAGATTTTTAATTGATTTTCCAAAAAAAAACATAGCCATTGTTTCTGTTGATCCCTCTAAAAGAAAAACAGGGGGGGCTTTGTTAGGAGACAGAATTAGAATGAATGCCATCAATAATTCAAGGGTTTATATGCGTTCATTGGCTACGCGTCAATCTAATTTAGCATTAAGCAAACACGTATCAGAGGCGTTAAGTATATTAAAAGCTGCCAATTATGATTTAATCATATTAGAAACCTCTGGTATTGGTCAGTCTGATACTGAAATTATGGACCATTCGGATGTGTCACTTTATGTGATGACCCCTGAATTTGGTGCGGCTACTCAGCTTGAAAAAATTGATATGCTCGATTTTGCCGATTTAGTAGCCATTAATAAATTTGATAAGCGGGGAGCATTAGATGCTTTGCGTGATGTCAAAAAACAATATATGCGTAACCATAATTTATGGGATGTTAATCAAGATGATTTACCTGTGTTTGGCACCATTGCTTCTCAGTTTAACGATCCTGGTATGAACACACTCTACAAAGCGGTGATGGATAAAATTGTTGAAAAAACAGAAGCAAAAGAAATGGTGTCTAAAATGGAAATTACTAAAGAAATGTCTGAAAAGATGTTTGTTATTCCTCCTTCAAGAACACGTTATTTATCTGAAATTTCTGAAAACAACAGAGCGTATGACGAATGGGCAAAAGAACAAGCAAATACAGCCCAAAAATTATTTGGAATTTATAAAACCATTGAAACCGTATCCAATCAAAAAATAAATTTGGATAAAGCTGGTATTGAAACAGAGTCTTTAAATACTGATGATGAATTTTTATCGTTATTAATTAAAGAATTTGATAAGATAAAAATGGATTTAGACCCTCATAACTGGGGGCATCTTATTAATTGGGCAGATAAAGTAAAAAAATATAAAGATCCCCTTTACATTTTTAAAGTGAGGGATAAAGAAATTAAAATTGCAACGCATACCGAGAGTTTATCGCACTTGCAAATCCCTAAAATATCATTACCAAAATACACAGCTTGGGGCGATTTATTAACATGGATTTTACAAGAGAATGTACCTGGTGAATTTCCTTACGCCTCTGGTTTATATCCTTTTAAAAGAACAGGTGAAGATCCAACACGTATGTTTGCGGGTGAAGGTGGACCTGAAAGAACCAACAGACGTTTCCACTACGTGAGTTTAGGTATGCCAGCCAAACGTTTATCTACCGCTTTTGATTCTGTAACGCTTTATGGCAACGACCCCGACCCAAGACCTGATATTTATGGTAAAGTAGGAAATTCAGGCGTATCAATTTGTTGTTTAGATGATGCCAAAAAATTATATTCTGGGTTTGATTTAACTCATCCACTAACCTCAGTATCCATGACCATTAATGGTCCTGCTCCAATGATGTTAGGCTTTTTTATTAACGCCGCCATTGACCAGAATTGTGAAAAATACATTAAAGAAAATGGGTTGGTAGATGAGGTTAATGCTAAAATTGATGCAAAATTCAAAAAATTAGGCGTTGATAGACCTAAATATCATGGTGATTTGCCAGAAGGAAATGATGGTTTAGGTTTAATGTTATTAGGCGTAACAGGAGATGAAGTATTACCAAAAGACGTTTACGAAAAAATTAAAGCTGAAACTTTAACACAAGTAAGAGGAACAGTTCAAGCAGATATTTTAAAAGAAGATCAAGCGCAAAACACTTGTATTTTCTCTACCGAATTTGCTTTGCGTTTAATGGGTGATGTACAAGAATATTTTATTGAAAATGGGGTAAGAAACTTTTACTCTGTTTCTATTTCGGGTTATCACATTGCTGAGGCAGGAGCCAATCCCATTACTCAATTAGCCTTTACGTTAGCCAATGGATTTACGTATGTTGAGTACTACCTCAGTAGAGGAATGGATATTAATAAATTTGGACCTAACTTATCGTTTTTCTTTTCTAATGGAATTGACCCCGAATATGCTGTAATTGGTAGAGTTGCTCGTAAAATTTGGGCAAAAGCTTTAAAATTAAAATACAAAGCCAATCCAAGGGCTCAAATGTTAAAATATCACATTCAAACCTCAGGACGTTCTTTACACGCACAAGAAATTGATTTTAATGACATCCGAACAACTTTACAAGCGCTTTACGCCATTTATGACAACTGTAATTCATTACATACCAATGCGTATGATGAAGCTATTACTACCCCTACAGAGGAATCGGTGCGTAGAGCCATGGCTATTCAATTAATTATTAATAAAGAGTTAGGTTTAGCCAAAAATGAAAATCCAATTCAAGGGGCATTTATTATTGAAGAATTAACCGATTTGGTTGAAGAAGCAGTATTAATGGAATTTGATAGACTAACCGAAAGAGGAGGCGTTTTAGGCGCTATGGAAACCATGTATCAACGTTCAAAAATTCAAGAAGAAAGCTTATACTACGAAACTTTAAAACATACTGGTGAATTTCCAATTATTGGTGTCAACACATTTTTAAATAAAAAAGGATCGCCAACCATTATTCCATCAGAAGTAATTAGAGCAACAGAGGAGGAAAAACAAGTGCAATTACAAACTGTTAAAAATGTACATCAAACCAACAAAGCATTAATACCAGAACAAATAAAACAAATACAAAATGCCGCCATTAATAACCAAAATATTTTTGAGTATTTAATGACTGCTACAAAATATTGCACCTTAGGACAATTAACATCTGCCCTATTTGAAGTAGGTGGACAGTATAGAAGAAATATGTAAGCAGAGAACCAAATCCGAGAAACGGATTTGCGTTATACTAATTGTATGTTTAAATACCTTT
>CAYQRJ010000049.1:3766-12189 GCA_964419855.1 uncultured Crocinitomix sp. | reverse complement strand
TTTAAAGTAAATACTATCGTATTTCCTTTAAAATCACTCGAACTGACGCTAATACATTTAATACTTAAAATATCATTATGTTTCCATTAAATTCACTCTCTGTTTGCTAACAGACAGGGAACTGACGCTAATACATTTAATACTTAAAATATCATTATGTTTCCATTAATTCACTCTCTGTTTGCTAACAGACAGGGAACTGACGCTAATACATTTAATACTTAAAATATCATTATATTCACTTTAAAACTATTCCTTGTTTGTCAACGGGTAAGAAATTGAAGCTTACTTTTTTGCATAAAAGTAAACAATTAACCAGAATTTTATATTTAGAGCGGTATTGCTAAAAACTTATTTTTTAGTTAGATATGTATAAAAATTAACAACTTTTTAACAGTTTAATCAACCATTAATACAACTCATCCATTTTAACACATTGAGGCACAGTGCTTGCAAATTCATCAATAATATTAACTATAAATTTTATTATTATGAATGTAAAGAAAAATCCTCAAGCAGATTTAGAAAGAAAAAGATTTGCTTTTTTACAAATTGGGCTCATTATAGCTGGCGGATTAACACTTATGGCTTTTCAGTACTCCAATGTAAATTTTAAAAAACACGAAAAACAAATAGGTATTGAAGATAATATCCCTTCTATTCCTGATATACCAATTGAAAAAGTATATACTGTACCACAAAAAAAACATCAACATGTAAAAATGCCCATTATTGATGAGGTAAAACAAGTGACTAAAATTATTAAAACCGAACCTGCTCCAAAACCAATTAAAGAGGTTATTGACATCATAAATATTGACGACCCTGATGATGGTGAAACTGATTTTCCAGAAATACCGTCAGATAAACCATTTATAGTTGTAGAAGAAATGCCCGAATTTCCGGGTGGCTATAGCGCTATGACTAAATTTATAGCCGACAACATAAAGATTCCTGAATATGCAATGCCTTTAGAAGGTAGAGTTTTTGTTAGGTTTATTGTTGATACTGATGGTTCAATAACTAATGTTTCTATACTAAAAGGACTACACAGAGATTACGATAACGCAGCCGTAAAAGTGGTTTCAAAAATGCCAAAATGGAAACCTGGTAAACAAGCTGGCAAAGCGGTTAGAGTTCAATATGAAATTCCAATAAAATTTAGAAGATAAAGACTATTATACCAATTTAATTTTAGTCATTCAAAAAAAATTGATTCCTCATCTAAAAAAGATGAGGTTTTTTTATATGACTAAAATTTAGCTTCAATCATCCAGAATTAGATTATAACCTATCAGCAATTTGATTTAAAAATTTTAAAAACTTTTCGTTTTTAGCTAAATTATCGTCACCTACAAATAATAAATTTTTAGGTTGATGATTTTCAAGCCAAAATATAAAAGAAGAAACTGAAGCAATAAGGGTTCCATTAATATCCACTTGACGAGTAAATTTACCATTCTCTTCAAACAAATTTAATACACCCTCATTTTCTTTAGATATGTTATAATCCTCATGAAATAAAACTACGGCTTCAGCAAAGTCATATAAACTTAAACTGCCATCATATTGTTTTATACTGATGTTGTTTTTATGCGCCCAACCTGAAACAGTTTGGTCAAAATCATCTTCCCTTCTTAATACAACTTCTGTTAATAGCATTTCATTTTTTTTCGACTGCAAAGATACTCATTTATAAAAATAAAACTACAAACAGCTATACTTTTCTATAATTTAATGTGAAAAACTTAAACATAAATCTCTAAAAAAGCGGGAATTACACTAATAAAAAAAGGGAAATATCTTTTGCTATTCAAAATAAAATCTGTATCTTTGCACTCAATTTAGATAAATGCTGTAGTTAGGACAGCTTAATTAACACCCTCTCAATACCTAACTTATTGAGATACAAAATTTAACGCCAAAATGGCTGAAGAAACAAAAAAAGTAGAGGAAGCTGTAGAAGAAACTACAACTCCTCAAGTAGAAGCAACAACAGAAGAAACTGCACCGGTTGAAAAACAAGAATTTGATTGGTTTGCTTACGAAAATGACGGTTATTCTGAATCGGAAGTTGCTGAATTAGACACAGTTTACGAACAATCTTTAAGTACTGTTGAAGAAAAAACCGTTGTTGACGGAACCATTATTCAATTAACAGATACTGAAGCAATTGTTAGTATAGGGTACAAATCAGAAGGAGTTATTCCAATTAACGAATTTCGTTATAACCCTGATTTAAAAGTTGGTGATACTGTTGAAGTATTTATCGAATCGTTAGAAGATAAAAACGGACAATTGGTATTATCTCACAGAACTGCTAGAGTTCATAGAGCTTGGCAAAAAGTGAATGAAGTTCTAAAAACTGGTGAGGTTATTACTGGTTTTGTAAAATGTAGAACTAAAGGAGGATTAATTGTTGATGTATTTGGTTTAGAAGCTTTCTTACCAGGTTCTCAAATTGATGTTAAACCTATTAGAGATTACGACATTTATGTTGGTAAAAACATGGAATTTAAGGTGGTTAAAATTAATCACGAATTTAAAAATGTTGTGGTATCACACAAAGCTCTTATTGAAGCCGAACTTGAAGAACAAAAGAAAGTTATTATTGGTGGCTTAGAAAAAGGTCAAGTATTAGAAGGTACAGTTAAAAATATTACATCTTATGGTGTATTTATTGACTTAGGTGGTGTTGATGGATTAATTCACATTACTGACTTATCTTGGGGTAGAGTTGGTCATCCTGAAGAAATTGTTAAATTGGATGAAAAAATTAATGTTGTAATTTTAGACTTTGATGATGACAAAAAGCGTATTGCTTTAGGATTGAAACAATTACAACCTCATCCTTGGGATAATTTAAGTGCTGATTTAAAAGTTGGAGACAAAGTTAAAGGTAAAGTAGTTATTTTAGCTGATTACGGTGCATTTGTTGAAATTGCTGAAGGTGTTGAAGGATTAATTCACGTTTCTGAAATGTCTTGGTCGCAACATTTAAGAACTGCTCAAAACTTCTTAAAAGTTGGAGATGAAGTTGAAGCTCAAATTTTAACTTTAGATAGAGAAGAAAGAAAAATGTCTCTTGGTATGAAGCAATTAATGCCTGACCCTTGGGAAAATATTGAAGAAAAATATCCTGTTGATTCTAAACACAAAGCAATTGTTAGAAACTTTACTAACTTTGGTGTATTTGTTGAGTTAGAAGAAGGTGTTGACGGATTAATTCACATCTCTGATTTATCTTGGCAAAAGAAAATCAAACATCCATCAGAATTCTGTAAAGTAGGAGACGAAATGGAAGTTGTGGTTCTTGAACTTGATAGAGATAATAGAAAAATTGCTTTAGGACACAAACAATTAGAAGAAAATCCTTGGGATGTATTTGAAAATACATTTGCTGAAGGAACTGTTCATCAAGGAACCATTATTGATGCTAAAAAAGATAAAGCAACCATTGTTTCTTTACCTTATGGTGTTGAAGGGGTTTGTCCTAAAAAACATTTAAGAAAAGCTGATGGCTCTATTGCTCAAATGGATGAAACGTTAGATTTTAAAGTGATTGAATTTAATAAAGATGCTAAAAAAATCGTTGTTTCTCATTTAAGAACGTTTGAAGAAGGTGAAGATAAACCATCAATTAAACCTGCTAAAGGTAAAGGTGGTAAATCTAAATCTGCTGTGGCTGCTAACAATAAATCTAATGAAAAATCTACATTAGGTGATATTGATGCTTTAGCGGCTTTAAAATCTGAAATGGAAGGGAAAAAATAATTTTTTTTCAATCTAAATATTTAAGCGAGAGGTGTTTGACATCTCTCGCTTTTTTTATACTTTAGTATTATGAAATCGTTTATTATATTTACAACTATATTCTTTTGGTACAATGTGTCTTTTGCCCAAATTGTAAACATTGAAAACCAAAGGTTAAACACCAAAAAAGAAGGTTTTTCTGGGAATGTGGACTTAAACCTAAATTTAACTTATGCCACCAAACAATTATTCCAAGTGGGAACTAAAGCTAAAGTAGCTTATACTAAAAAAAGACAATACGTTATGCTACTTGCCGATTATTCTTTGGTGACCTCTGGTTTAAATGAAGATTTTATAAACAAAGGATTTGAACATTTAAGATATAACTATACATTTAAAGATTCTGGAAAGGTGGTATTTGAAGCATTTCAGCAAGGACAATTTAATAAAATTCAAAAAATTAATAAACGTTTGTTGTTAGGAACTGGTTTAAGGTTTAAAGCTATTGATCAAAAAAATTATCAGTTAAATTTAGGTAGTAGTTTAATGGGAGAGTATGAAGAAATGGCTTTAGATACTTTACTTATTTCGCAAGATGTTTTGTTGAGTAACTACATTTCTTTTGACGGGCAATTTAACAGTACATTTGGAATGAATTTTATTACTTATTTTCAACCCAAATTTATTGATTTTGGCAATTACCGAATAGCAACAGAGGCTCAATTAAGGTTTAAAATTAATCAGTTTTTATCACTAAAAATTATTTACAAACTCAACCACGACTCACGTGATTTACCTGATGTGAGAAAAACTTATTATTCTTTAAGCAATACGCTTAGTTTTAGGTTTTAAAAACACCATTAATTGCAGTAGCGATTGAAATGGCAACTTTTTTTAAAAGAGGTTTAGACCAACTTTTTTTATGTTGCGACAAGGGAGCACACAATAAAAAATTAGTTGGACTTACTGATTTTAAAAAAATTATAATGTAAAGCGCGTCTACCTGCCCTAAAAAATTTAACTTAAACCCTATAGCTAACCAAAATTGAAGGATTTATCTACACATTTTAAAATACTTTTAACTTTATGATTTCTTGTTAGTTATTTATGATTAAAATGCTAAAATTAAATATAACCTACCACCCAATAAATAACATATCCAACCCACTCGTGAATGAGTTTGTACCAATCGTTTAAAACGGATTGATTGGGGATAATGTATTGGTCGAAATAATAATTTCTATTTTCTCCTGTATAATGGTCGGTGGAGAAAGTGCCAAAATTTTTAAACCCTACTTTTTTAAAGCAAGCTTTTGACCGCCTCATGTGTAAAGCGGAGGTAACTAATAATATACTTTCTTTCTGAGGGGTTTTATCTAATATTTTTTTGGTTTCCAACGCATTTTGATAGGTGTTTTTAGATTTATTTTCAACAATAATATCTTCATTTGGTATGCCTTCATCTAATAGTACCTGCTTAAATTGTTTGGCCTCTTTTAAGCCTTTATCTACCAAATAGCCACTGTCGCCTGAAATTAAAATTTTATTAACTTTTCCTAAATGATACAAATGAATGGCTTGCCAAATTCTATCTCCACCACGCCTAATGCTTAACCTTTCTAAATCATTATTATATTCTGACATTCCTCCTAACACAACTGCTACGTCATAATGCTTAACTTGTTCTATTTTTTTACCTTTTGGTTCCCATAACCTAGCAAACTCTAAAAAAATAACATTATTGGTAAACACCAAAAGTAAAATGATGCCTATTTTAAAAAATAAATTTTTTCTTTGCTGATTTTTAGTTATCCACGCATAAATTAAAAAAAATAATATCCAGTTAAAAGGGTTAATTAAATAAGACAATATTTTAGATAAGATAAAAAACATCAATTTGTAATTGTAATTTACTTGTATTTATTAATTTAGCGCAAAATTAACTAATAAAAAACTATTATTATGCCTGAAGCAACAGAAAATGTAACACAGACAGTGAGTGAGACTGTAAATTATGCTGACCCTCAATTTTGGATTGACAAATCTATTGAGTGGGGAACAAAATTATTAATTGCAATTGCCATTTTGGTTGTTGGGATGATGATTGTGAAAAAATTAACTAAAATAACCAACAAAGTTTTAAGGAAAAAAGAGTTTGATGAATCTTTAACTACTTTTTTAAGTAGTATGGTTGGTATTACCCTTAAAATATTAGTTATAATTACTGCCCTTGGACAATTAGGGGTAGAGATGACTTCTTTTATAGCATTAATTGGTGCGGCTGGTTTGGCTATTGGTATGGCTTTTTCTGGCACACTAGGTAATTTTGCCGGTGGAGTAATGATATTAATTTTTAAACCTTACAAGGTGGGTGATTATATTTTGGCTCAAGGAGAAGAAGGGTTTGTTAAGGAAATTCAAATCTTTAACACTATTTTATTAACACTGGATAACAAAACTGTAATTGTGCCAAATGGTGCTATGGCAAACGGAAATATGGTTAATTTTACCATGCAAGAAAAAAGACGCGTTGATTTTACGGTGGGCATTGCTTATGGAGATGATTATGAAAAAGCAAAATCTACGCTTGAAAAATTTATTAATGAAGATGATAAAATTTTAAAAGATGAGCCAAACTTTATAGGTTTAGTTGAGTTAGCAGACAGCTCGGTAAACCTAACGTTAAGAGTTTGGTGTAAAACTGAGGATTATTGGGACGTATATTTTAAAATGAACGAAAGAATATACAAAGAATTTGAACAAGTGGGTTTGAACATACCATTCCCTCAATTAGACGTTCATATTCAGAACAACAATTAGTGGTTTATTTGAATTAAATTATGAGAAAGCAACCTAAATTTAGGTTGCTTTTTTTGTTTTTATCTATAAATACTACCTTTTATAAAGTTTTTAAAACTAATTGTTAAAAAAAAGTTAATTTTGTTGGCTAAAAAAAGCAACCCTTTGTAAAAAGGGGCGTCTTTAAGTCAAATAAAAAACCATTAGAATGAAAATAATACTGTTAATATCTGTTTCTATCTGCTCGTTAAATTTTTCGTATTCTCAAAAACAAACAAGTGACACTTTAAAAACTAAACCTTTAGTTATAAAAAGTAACAGTACCACTGACCCCAACTATAAAAAGAATTTAGAAAAAAGTGCAAAGGTTAATAAGCAACTTAGTAATACACCTCAATTAATTATTAAAAATGACGAATATTACAAAAGCAATATTCAATCATTAAAAAATCAAATTAAAAAAATTAAAGAAACACCAAATAAAGAAGGTGTAAATCCTGATAAATTAGAAAACTTGATAAAAGAACTTGAAAGTTTAGAAAAAGAATATGCCACTTATTTAAAAACCCAAAACAAATAAACAATGAAAAACTTATTATTATTTATTGTATTATTTTTTACGATTAATACTTTCTCACAAATTACAGGAAATGGAGCCACAACAACACAGCCTACTGTTTATACAGATGGTTCGCCTAATGATGTGATTTACATTTACTGCATACCTCCAGGTGGAGCAACTAATCAAGGCTCTTTAACTGCTAACTCTCCTGTAGGAGGTGGTCCATTTACATTTACATGGTATCAATATAACTCAACTTCTAATTCTTTATCTCCCTACACAACAGATGTCGGTGTAAATAGTTCTACAATTAATAATTTACCATCAGGTGGTTATTTTGTTTCTATAACAAATAATGCAGGCACAAATGTAGGGTGTTACATGGCATGGGTTTTTAATAACGAAACTAATTTAGATGCAGGAATAATTAACACCAATTGTGGTGGTTTTAATTTAAACGGTACTGCAGATCCAGTTGCCGACTTTGTATATTACAATCCTCCTCCATTACCTATGTTTATTGATGCTAACACCACAATAACAGTCTGTTTTGATGCGACTCATACTTATGTTTCTGATATTGGATTTTTTCTTATATCACCTACTGGCACAACCATTCCTTTATCGCCCAACCCTCAAGCTATTAACGCTGGCAATGGATGTTGTTGTAATAGTGGAAATAATGTAAATAATTTATGCTTTACAACAGTTCCGTCTGGTGGACTTTTTGTTTGTAGTTCTGGGACACCTTTAACAGGTACATATAGTGCTTATGAAAACAACACCATTGATTGGTCTCCACTTTATGGAGAAGATGCAGCACAAGGCGGTTGGTCTGTTCAAATTTATGATTGTATAGGAGCTGATGTTGGCGCTTTAACTCATGCTTCAATTTCTTTTTCTGGTAACTCAGCTTGTGGGCCTCAAAATATCACTTATGATTCTGGTAATATTAATTCTGCTATTAATGATAATTCATGTTCAGCAGCAAGTGCTTCTATTTTTACGGTTCCACAACAACCTTCTGTTACAACACCTATTGTTTTACCTAATACTTTAACGTTTCAATGGACTGATGATAACCCTTGTTTAACTGTGCCTAATGCTACTACTAATTTAACTCCAGCTATACCGGCAACACCTACTCAAGACACTTGGTTTTATTTACAAGTAACCGATAATTTTGGTTGTACTTTTATTGATCCAGTATTATTTACTAGAAATTGCCCTTGTGCTACAAATTCTCCTTTTACACTTTTAACAGCTAATTTAACAGCTCCAGATTGTGTAAATTCAGGTACATTTGATA
>CAYQRJ010000049.1:0-3756 GCA_964419855.1 uncultured Crocinitomix sp. | reverse complement strand
ATGGGAATATTCCTTGTACAGGCACTTTAACCATTAGTACCTGTTCAGGTGCAACACAAGTTTTTAATGCCCCCTTTGTATCTCCCATCAACTATAGTTTAACAGGTATTCCTGCAGATGGTACACCCAATTGTGATGTAAGTGCTACATTTTCTAACGACCCTGAAGCATGTGTTATTACTACAAATGTTTTTACTGAACCAATTTGCCCTTGTAACATCAGTATTTTTAATGCTAATATTGGGTCTTGTTTTGCAAATAACTATAACGTTAATGGAGATATAACATTTACAATTCCACCAGGATTAGGCGGCTTTTTAACTATTTCAGTAACCAACGGAAGTGGAACGACTTATGACACCATAATCAATTCTGCCGACTACAATAGCCCCATGACTTGGAGCATATCTAATATACCTGCAGATGGTTCCAACAGCACAGTTAGTGCTACTTTTTCTAATGATTTAACCTGTACTTCATCCATTGCTTATGTAGCCCCCTCTTCTTGTGGTTGTAATGCACAAATAGGAACTTTTAACCAAACATTAACAGGAAGTAGTAATGTTAATTACGTGTTGTGTTGGGGTGACCAGTTCACTTATCAATCTAATGGCGATTATACTCCACCAGACAATATTAATGATGGTAGCTTATATGACCCTGGATTAGCCTACTTGTTGTATTCATGTCCTCCCACTCCTAACGTAGAGCCACCAAATGATGCTTGCTTTTTAGGGATTTTGTCATCTGGTACTGGAAATGCTATATTTTCAGATGTTAATGATTTAAGTTTAATTAATTCTTTTCCTGCAGGTACGTTTACTAACAATACTTTATTTGTTGTTCCTATTACTATGTACGACATTACAAATAATATATATTCTAATGTAGTTGTACCAAACCCAAGTTGTTTTGATTTAGGACCAAGTATTGCTGTACAATACTTACCTGAAATAAAATCAAATGAAGTTGAAGATTGTCAAGGAGGGAGTATAACAACAACCATTACTGGTGGAATGCCAGCTATTGACAATAATGCTGTTTTTACTGTAGTAGCTTCATCTTTAACACCATCTAACGCAAGCTTTGTAAACACCACTTGTTCGGAGGGTGGAACGATAACAATTACAGGATTAAATAATGGTCAAAATTATAGTTTTGATGTTACAGATGTTAATGGATGTCCAATAACCATTTCAGGTATATTTATTGGAACAGAAGACCCTGGGTTTTCTTATGACAATTATAGTATATGTACAAATGGCACCGACCCCGTTGTTACTATTACTGGCGACCCTGGTACTTTTTCTTATACTGTAGTTTCGGGCGGTCCAACTTTAAGTTTAAACACTACCTCAGGTGCTATTGATGTTTCAGCTTCAAACCCTGGTGTTTATGATGTCACTTATTTAACAAATGATGCAATTTGTTTTTCTGATTCAACAGTAACTGTTACTATATTAGAAACACCTACTGTAAATGCTATTACTGATCAAACAGTTTGTGATGGTTCAACTTTTAATGCTGTTAATTTTTCTGGAACACCTGCAACTGGTGTAACTTATAATTGGACTAATTCTAATACAACAATAGGCTTAAATGCCAATGGTTCAGGAGATATTTCTTCTTTTACTGCTAGTAACACAACCTCAAACCAAACTACAGGTCTAATTACTGTAACTCCTGTATTAGGTACTTGTACTGGAACATCAACTACCTTTAATTTGAATGTTAATCCTTTAGACGACCCTTCATTTCAATATGTAGGTGGATTAACTTATTGTATATCTAGCTTAATTGACCCCACCGTTAATATTACAGGTTTAACAGGTGGTACGTTTTCTTATTTAGTTAATACAGGTGGACCTAATTTAGTTTTAAATTCTACAAACGGAACCATTGACTTGTCGGCAAGTGATCCTGGTAATTATGCCATTACTTATCAAACGCAAGGTAACTGTCCTCAATCAAGCTCTTTAGATGTTGCTATTACAAATGCACCTATTGCTGATTTTACTTTTGATGATTATTGTGTTAACTCTACTGATCCTCTTCCAACATATATTAATAATGGTTCTGGTGGTAGTTTTACTTCTACTCCTGGTCTTGTTATAAATAATGTTACTGGACAAATTGACTTGTCTGCTTCTACTCCTGGAACATATACTGTAACCAATACAATTGACCAAACTGCTCAAGGGTGTGCTTTGGCTACCGCTCAAGATGATTTAATTATTTATGGATTACCAACTGTTACAACGCCAAACGACACTACAATTTGTAGTTATGAAACACTTCAAACAGTTGATATTAATGTTAATGGTACTGCTCCAACTTGGACTATTATTTATGAATATAATGGTCAGCCTCAACCTTATATTGCTTCACAGAATTTACCTTTGCAAATTCCTTATCAAGGTTTTGGAAGTTATGAGATTGTTAGTGTTGCCGACCAATTTTGTACGAATATTATTTCTGAAACAGTTAATGTAAATTCTTACCCTGTTGTTAGTGTTGACCCTATAAGTGATTATTCTGTTTGTGAACAACACCAATTAACCATTAACAACTTTACTGGACAACCAAACGGTAATACTTTCAATTGGAATATGATTTCAGGAACTGATATTGGTTTTGGAACGAGTGGAAATGGTAATATTGGTAATTTTACAGGTATTAATCCCCAAACATCAACCATTGAAGTAATTGCCACATCTGACAATGCTAATGGGAACTGTGTATCGCAACCTATTTCATTTGATGTAACAGTTAATCCTTTGCCTGTTGTTAGTTTTACTGCTATTGATACTTTTGGTTGCGAACCATTAACTGTAACTTTAAACAATACTTCTACCGAATCATTTAATTGTGAATGGAATTTTAGTGATGGAACCACCTTACAAAGTTGTGGATTAGCAAGTGCAACTTTTGATGCTGGCACTTATGATGTTCAACTAATTGTTACTTCATCTGCTGGTTGTACTGACTCTATTTTTAAACCAAATTATATTTATGTTACACCTATGCCTCAAGCAATTTTTGGTTTCTCTCCTCAAACTACTGATATCAACCATACAGAAATAGAATTCAATAATGCATCCATTGATGCAGATACATATATTTGGGATTTTGGGGATGAATCTCCTATATCAAATGAGGTCAACCCCATTTACAACTATAATGATATACCTGATGAGTATTTAATTACATTAATTGCTTCTAATAATGATGGGTTATGTGTGGATACAGCTTATGGAACTATTATTATTAATGATTTACTAATTTACTATGTTCCTAATGTATTTACCCCAGATTTTGATGATTTTAATCAAACTTTTCAACCTGTATTTACCTCTGGATTTAACCCTTATGACTATCATTTAATGATTTTTAACCGTTGGGGAGAGATTATATTTGAATCTTACAATGCAGCTATTGGTTGGGATGGTACTTATCCTGAAAGTGGTGAACTTTGTGAAGATGGAGTTTATGTTTGGAAAATTGATTTTAAAGATGTAAAATACGACAAACGATATCATCTTACAGGTCATGTTACTTTATTGAAATAAAAGTTTTGTAAAGCCTAATGAATTGTAAAAAAGCTCAAGGATTAATTTTCTTGAGCTTTTGTTAATTTGTTGGAAACTTTAATAATATTTAGACACACAACCATTACCTATCTTTTTTTTAAAACTTTAAGGTAACTATCTAAAAATTGTTGTCCTATTATTTTAGAATCAAATTTAGTTTTAGCAA
>CAYQRJ010000048.1:10189-12350 GCA_964419855.1 uncultured Crocinitomix sp. | reverse complement strand
CAAGAGTTTACAGAGAAAGACAAAAAAACGGCTCAAGACCAAGCCTTTAATGAATTTGTTAGACGAATTATTATGAACAAAGAGTTGGATGCTTTAGGTATTCAAGTGTCTAATGAAGAATTAACAGATATGGTTCTTGGTAATCACATACATCCATGGATTTCTTCTGAAAGAGCATTTCAAGATTCACAAGGTCAGTTTTCAAGAGATTCTTTAGCTAAACATTTGGATATGTTAGAAATTGAACCTAGTGGAGAAAATGAAGAAGAATATGACCAGTGGGTTAATTCTAAAAAAGCATGGAGTGAATTTGAAAATCAATTAATTGATGCTAGAAAAGCTGATAAATATGTAACTTTGGTTAAAAAAGGACTTTATGTCAACTCCATTGAAGCCAAAAATCAATACATTGCTGCTAACGAAAAAAGAACAGTATCTTTTGTGTTAAAAAAATATACAGATATTGACGAAAGTGAAGTTGAATTAACGGATGAGGAGTTAAAAGCATATTACGACAAACATAAAAACGACAAGCAATATGAACAAACTGATGAAACTGCTGTGGTTGATTTTGTTGAGTTCCCTATTCTTTATACTCAAGATGATATTGATGCTACAGTAGAATCTGCGGAGAGAATTAAAGAAGCCTTTAAGAAAAGTCAAAATGATATTGCATTTATGTACAATAAAAGTGATATTGAATTTTATTCTGACTCTACCCTATTCAAATTAGGAACAGATAAATTTGATTTTAACCCTACAAACCCTGCTTATGCACTAGTAGCTGATGAAGCTATTCAATCTGCTGATAGTGGTGATGTGGTTGGTCCTTTTATTGCAGGCGACCAAGTTGTGTTAGCAAAAGTTAAAGGATTTAAAAATGAAGACCAAGCTTGGGTAAGACACATTTTAATTTCTACTGGTGCTAAACGAACTGAAGCTCAAGCTAAAAAAACAGCCGATAGTTTAATTAACATCATTAAAAAGAATGATAATTTTGTTGAAATAGTTAAATCAGTATCAGAAGACCCAGGTTCTATTGCTAACAATGGTGAATACAAATGGTTTCCAAAAGGAATGATGGTAACCGAATTTGAAAATGCTGCCTTTAACGGTAGAAAAGGTCAATTACAATTAGTTAAAACCAGTTATGGATATCACATTGTTGAGGTGTTGGGGCAAAGAACTGCTAAACTTCCTGTTTTAGCTCCTGTTGTAAAACAAATTAAACCGAGTGCTCAAACCAGAAAAGCAGTTGAAGATATTGCTTATGAATTTATTGGCGACCTTGAAACCATGAAAGAAGATTCAGCTTTCTACAAACTAGCCAACGAAAAAGGACTAAGTGTTATGAATTCAAGAATGGCAATGAAATCACCTTATGTAATGGGATTTGATGAAATGAATAACACTAAAATTAAAAAGTTTGCTTTTGCAAAAGATGCTGAAATAGATGATGTTTCTACTCCAATTTACGATCAAGGAACATACAAAGTGGCTATTATTGTTAAAAAAATGTCTGAAGGAGTACCTAGCTTTGAAAACATTAAAGAACAAATGAGATTTCCTGCTTTAAGAGAAAAACAAGCTGAAAAATATAAAGAATTATTAGCTGGAACAAGTAACTTAAAAGAGTTAGTGGCTAAGTTTCCAGAACTACAAATCCAAACAGCTACTGTTATGTTTAATTCAAATAATATTGCAGGCGGCAGTTCTAATGAACCAAAAATTGTTGGTTCTATCTTCTCTATATCTCAAGATTTAAGACCTTTATTAAAACCTATTGACGGAAATGCAGGTGTTTATGTTATTAGAATTAATGATATTGAACCAGCACCTGAAACTACAGATTATACAGCAGAAAAAATTAGCTTGAGAGATTCTCGTCAAGCCAATGCTGATAATATTGTTATAAGAGCTTTGCGCGAAAAAGCAGAAGTAAAAGATAACAGAGCAAAAGTTGAAATTCAAGGAAGATAAATTCCGCACATTATTATATTACCTATCCCCTTTTGATTAATTTCATTAGGGGATTTTTTTGTAAAATTAGGGGGAAATAAAAAACTATAAGAGTAAAGTATTTTTGCAAAAAAATTCCACAGTCTAGCCAATAAAAAATTTCATCTGTTATATAAGATTTCATTTTAAAGTAGAATTGTAC
>CAYQRJ010000048.1:3163-10089 GCA_964419855.1 uncultured Crocinitomix sp. | reverse complement strand
GAGGAACGATTCAGAATTGTACCAAAGTGTCAGTTCGAGTGTTCCGATAACTATCGGAATGTATCGAGAACAAGCTACGGAGTCACCTAGCCGCTATGTTCTCGATACACTTTTAAAGAAACACTAACGTGTTTCTTTAAAATTACTCGAACTGACGCTAAAATTTTTATACAAAAGTAATCTTCCCTAATTTTTTACTCAAAATTAGCTTCAAAAACAGGTAACCACCCTTTCCAAATACCTTTATCTCCAATAGTTTCGTTATGCCATAAAGGAATAAACAGCCCGCCAACCTCTTTTACTTCTTTTTTAAGTTGTTTTACTACTTTAATAGACTCCGCAACTGACAAACCTAAATATTGATTTAAAGTACCATCCATATATGTTATAGGAAAAATTGACAAATCAGTTTGCTTGTCTTTTAATAAATCAAAAAAATAAAACGGAAAACTAGTTCCTGCTCTAAAGCCATAAGCATCAGCAAATCCCATAGAATAATCTTCAGTTATTCCTAAATCAATTAATTGACGGTATGTGTTAGGTAATTTTAATTTTAAAAAATGTTGTCTGCTTTTTGTAATTTTTTTTCTAGACACTAATGACAAGCGTTTAATTTCTTTTTTAATTTGCTTTACTTTTAAATATGATTTATAGGACGGATGAATCCCAATTTGTGAAAAAGACGAAACTTCATTAATTAAATGATTAAACTCAATATTTTTCCAATTAATATTTTTATCAAACTTAGACCAATCTCCCATCAAAAAAAAACAAATTACTTGATGTGATTGCCCTACCTTTTTAATAATAGAAAAGGTATCAAATGGGTCTTGTTTTTTGTTTAATCTTACTTTAATTTTATCTTTAATGTATAATCCTTTTAATACATCTTTTGCATCACTCAACAAATAACGCATAAAGCCTTTGTTTTTGTAAGCCCAAGCACTATCAATATCAAATGTTACAATTGAATTAAATCTTTTAAGGATAGGTGAATAATCAATGTTAAGTAATTCAAAAATTTGTTTTACTAAAATATCTACATTGGGTTTATTTAACCTTCTACTTTTTGTTATAAAAGAGCTTTTAGAAGAAAATCTGTCGTGTTCATCTCTTTCGTTAAGCACATACTCCTCATACCTACTCAAAAAGTAAAAAATAATTGAAAACACATCATCACATCCATTTATTAACCAAATATCATCACAAAACTCAACTTTATAAATACTCTTTACATCATTTTCAAATAAAAGTCCTTGCGGAGTGATAGATAAATTGGCGTTTAAATTTTTATTAGAATAATTTATTTTAATAAGGTTAGAACGGTTAAACTCAATTTCAGAATCTGTAACTTTAAATGCTATATTTTTATCTTTAAAAATAAAGTTAGTTACATATTTTAATCTATTGGTAATATGTTCAGAATAAATAACTAACATTAAATCATTGAATGGTCAGCAAAACTGTAATAATCATTATCTGTTATAATTAAATGATCAAGTATAGGTAAATTTATAAAAGCACCAAATTTCTTTAAATTATTCGTCAATTCAATATCCGATTTTGAAGGCGACAAATTACCAGATGGATGATTGTGACATAAAATTAAAGATGAAGCCGCATTTTCTAAAGCAATTTTAAAAATTAATTTCCCATCTGCAATGGTCGCATCAAAGCCACCTTTTGAAATTAAATGATGACTTTTAACTTCATTAGACCGACTTAAAACCAAAATATAAAATTCCTCATGTTGCAAATCTTCAAACAAATGTTTAATGTATAAATACGCCGATTTTGATGAGTCAATTTTTGGATTTGGACTACTTTTTTCATTTTTCCTTCTTCTTCCTAACTCCAAAGCAGCTACTATCGAAATGGCTTTAGCCTCACCAATCCCTTTATATTTCATCAAATCTTTAACGCTTTTTTTGGCTAAAATATTAATATCATTATTAGCATCTAATAAAATCTCTTGACACAACTGAATAGCTGTTTTTTCTCTTGACCCCGAACCAATTAAAATGGCTAAAATTTCAGCATTAGACAAAGAAGTCCTACCATTTTGCAATAGTTTTTCTCTTGGTCTGTCATCTTCAGAAAGATTTTTTATTGAAATAAAATTTGATTTCATAAACTTGCATAAAGGTAAATATTTTTTGTATAAATAACTTTAAACAGCCTATCATTTTAAAAAAAAATAAAAATAATTAAATAAAAAGATTAAAAAATTCAATAATTTTTATAGTTTTGAAATAATATTTTTTAAAAATATAAAAATGAATAATTTTACTATGAAAAAAAACCTATATGCATTCGGTATCTCATTACTGCTTTTTTCTTGTGGAGAAGGCAATATTGATGTTGATTCTGAAAACCCAAACCCTGATGAAATTAGCGAAATAAACGACTCCATTATTGATAATATGGATGCTGTAACAACCAAAATTGGAGGTAAAATGTTTAGTATCCCTTCTCCAATTCAAATGTCTTTACTTTTAAAAGATGAAGTAAAAACTTTTAATGAAGAAATGATATCTGACCCAGAAAGTGTATCTAATTTTTCTACCACTTTTAAACGAGCCATTAATATGGGAGTTTATGGTAGTGATTTAGGATATGCAACTATATTTGAAAACAACACCATTGCCTTATCTTATTTATCGTCCATTGAAAAACTGTCTGATGAATTAGGAATTGCAGATGCTTTTGATGAAGAATTAATTAACCGATTTATTGAAAATGGAAACAACCAAGACTCAATGTTGGTAATTATGTCTGACGGTTATAGAGAGGGAGACAAATTTTTAAAAGAAAATGAACAACATGATATCGCTTCATTAATATTGACTGGAGGATGGGTTGAATCATTATATTTTGCTACTCAATCTTACAAACAAACAAAAAATCAAAAAATTGCCAACCGAATTGGTGAACAAAAAAGTGCTTTGCTTACAATTATAGAACTTTTAGAAGAATTTAATTCAGATGAATTTTATACTCAACTCATTACAGATTTAAAAGATTTAAAAACCGATTTTGATAACGTTGAATTTAACTATCAATTTATAGAACCTCAAACCAACGAAAGTGAGGGGCTAACAATTATTAAAAGTAAAACAAGTGTAAATATTGATGAGGAAACCATGAACAACATCACCTCAAAAATTGAAAAAATAAGAAATAATTTAATTAGTTAAGAAATGAAAAAAATTGTATTAGGATTATTATTAAGTATAGTAGCATCATTTTCTTATGCTCAAGAGTGCGATTCTTTAGTAAATGAGTGCTATAAATATTTATTAAAAGAAAAAAGAAATAATAAAGTTTTTATATCAGATGGACAAGTTTATCAAGCATTTGTTGATGTTGACCAATCTGCAGAATTTAAAGTAACCCTTTATGGTGGAACTTTATACAGAATTGCCACAACTGCTGGTGTTGATGATAATTATGTGATTTTTAATGTGTATGATCAAGACAGAAACCTATTGTTTTCTAACGAAAAATATAGTAATAAACCTTTTTGGGATTTTAAATTAGACAACACAATGGATTGTTACGTTGAAGCTTATTTAGATATTGACAAAAAGGTGTCTGGCTGCTTGGTAATTTTACTAGGTTTTCAAAAATAAAATCTCTAACCCCAAAATCTAACCTAAATGAGTGAAAGAATTCTAAAAGCCTTGATGCAACTCTTTGCAATTATTGCAAGGGTTGATGAAGAGGTTGATTTAGAAAAAAGAAACACCAGTGGAGAAGGGAGAAAAATTGTAGAGGAATTATTAGGGCAAGAGCTTAAATCGGCTGATGTACAAGGTTATTTAAAGTTGTTTGATGATTTTTTGGTGTCTTATCAAGGTAAATCAAAAAAGAAAGACGGAAAACGTAAAAGAACATCAGTACATTCTGTTAAAGTTTTAAGAATTTGTACTCAAATTAATGAGGAATTAACACAAAAGCAAAAAATAATTGTGTTGATTAGAATTTTAGAATTTATTAATTCTAATGAAACAGTTGATGAACAAGAATTAGAATTTGCTCAAACAGTTGCCGACACTTTTAATGTGTCAATGGATGAATATCACCAAATTAAGCAGTTTGTTGAAACAGATATTAAATCTAGAAATGATGAGCCGTATTTGCTCTATGTTACTAGCAATGAAAATGAAAATTTTAAACACGCTAAACATATTTACTCCCCAAACCTTGAAGGAGAAATAAGAGTGATTAATATTAAAAGTGTAAACTTTTACTTTTTTAAATATTTAGGCGAAAGTACATTAAATCTTAATGGACAATCTATTGTACCTGGCAGACACATTATTTTAAACAATGGTAGTTCTATTCGCTCATCTAAAGTAAAACCTATTTACTATAGTGATATTGTTGGCAAATACTTATCAGACGAAACTAAATCCAAAATAGTTTTTAAAGCCGAAAATATTCAATATAAATTTAAAGGTGGAAAAATAGGATTACACGATTTTAATTTTTGTGAAGAATCTGGTAAACTCCTTGGAATTATGGGAGGGTCAGGTGCTGGTAAATCTACTCTGCTAAATGTTTTAAACGGAAACTATACCCCCACCAAAGGTAAAATTACCATTAATGGTATTGATATTCATCATCAAAAAGAAGAAATTGAAGGTGTAATTGGTTATGTCTCTCAAGATGATTTACTTATTGAAGAACTTACCGTTTTTGAAAACCTTTTTTATAATGCTAAACTTTGCTTTGGAAACTTATCAGATAAACAAATAGCTAAACGAGTTTTATCTATGTTAATGTCTTTAGGTTTGTACGAAACTAAAGATTTAAAAGTAGGTAGCCCTCTAGAAAAAACCATTTCGGGTGGACAAAGAAAAAGATTAAATATTGCCCTTGAATTAATTAGAGAACCTTCTGTTTTATTTGTTGATGAACCAACATCTGGATTATCGTCAAGAGATTCTGAAAACATTATGGATTTACTAAAAGAGCTAGCGCTTAAAGGTAAATTGATTTTTGTGGTTATCCACCAACCTTCATCTGACATCTTTAAAATGTTTGATAAGTTATTAATTTTAGACCAAGGTGGATATTCTATTTATAACGGAAACCCTGTAGATGCTGTTATCTATTTTAAAACTCTCACTAATCACGTAAATTGCAACGAAAGTGAATGTACTGAATGTGGTAACGTTAATCCCGAACAGATTTTTAACATTATAGAAAATAAAGTAGTTGATGAATATGGTGCTTTAACAAGTAACAGAAAAATATCTCCTGAGGAATGGAATGCTCACTATAAAAATTTACTTGAACCCGAAATAAAATTTATTGAAGAAGAAGAAGATATACCTGAAGGGATTTTTAAAATACCAAACCGTTTAAAACAATTTAAAACTTATTTTGTTCGTGATGTTTTATCAAAACTAACCAATAAACAATACCTTTTAATTAACTTTTTAGAAGCGCCTTTGTTAGCTGTAATTTTATCATTTTTCTTAAAATTTTATAATCCTGAAAATGAGAATGGATATGTATTTAGATTAAATGAAAATATCCCATCTTATTTATTTATTTCAGTCATTGTTGCTTTGTTTATTGGGTTAACCGTTTCTGCTGAAGAAATTGTAAAAGACAGAAAAATATTAAAGCGGGAATCTTTTTTAAATTTGAGTAAAGGCTCTTATTTATACTCTAAAATATCGGTAATGTTTATTATATCAGCTATTCAAACACTGTCTTATATTTTGGTGGGTAATTGGATTTTAGGTATTAATGGAATGTGGGTTGATTATTGGTTAATTCTTTTCTCATTGTTTTGTTTTGCCAACCTATTAGGTCTTAACATCTCAGCAACTTTTGATTCAGTTAAAGTCATTTATATCCTTATTCCTATTTTAATTATACCTCAACTTTTATTTAGTGGTGTTATTGTAAAATTTGATAAATTAAACCCTGCTTTTAGTAAAGAAGATTCTGTTCCTTGGATAGGTAACGTAATGGCTTCTCGTTGGGCTTATGAAGCATTAGCTGTTGATCAATTTAAAAACAACAGTTACAATAAAATGTTTTATGATTACGAAAAAAACAAAAGTTTTGCCACTTGGAAAAAAGATTATTGGTTAAAAGAACTCATCAGTAAACTTGATTATGTTAAAACCAATATTAACAATCCTGACCTAAAAAAACAAGTTAAAGAGTCTTTAGTAATATTAAGAAATGAAATAAGTAAAGAACAAAAGTTTTTAACATCTAAAAACAACAAAAAAGTTTGTGCTGATTGCGTAGAAAATTTAACAATTGACAAATACAATGAAAATGTTTATCGAGAAGTTAACACTTATTTTATAGGCGTTTTAAAACCTCATTACAAAAGTATTGCAGATAAAAATCGTAAGTTAATTGATAAAAAGAAAAGTAAAATTATTGAAACCCACGGTAAAGAAAAATTTCTTGCTGTAATGAATAATAATTCTAATGATAGATTAGAACAATTTGTTACCAATAAAATGGATTTAGACAAACTTTTGGTTGAAAACGGAAGAATTATTCAAAAATCTGACCCTATTTATCTAGACCCTTACGATAAAAGCTTTTTTGGTGCTCATTTTTATGCTCCCAGAAAAAAAATATTTGGCTTTTATATAGATACTTTTTGGGCAAACATTATGGTTATTTGGTTGATGGTTATTGTTTTAACCATTACACTATATTATGATGTATTTCAAAAAATAATAAAATTTATTGGAAATTTATTTTCAAAATTAAAATTTAGTAAATAAATTATTATATTTGCACCCGCAAACAAAATGGTAGTTGTAGTTGTCCCAATAGTTGTAGGGATGGTTAGAACACTTATATGGTGGTTGTAGTTCAGTTGGTTAGAACGCCTGATTGTGGTTCAGGAGGTCGTGGGTTCGAGTCCCATCTTCCACCCT
>CAYQRJ010000048.1:0-3063 GCA_964419855.1 uncultured Crocinitomix sp. | reverse complement strand
ATAATATACAAGTCTTTTTTATATTTTTGTAAAAACCAAAATCCATTTATGACTTTAGTCGTTTTACTTTTTACTTTAACTTTTCTTATTTTTAAGTTTTTTAAAGATTCAGAATTATCTAACATTACAATTTTATTGTCGTGGGGAGTAAAGCTTTTTTACAGTTTTTTATTTTATGCGATTACAGTTTATTTTTATGGAAATGGCAACCTTTACGGAGATGCGTATATGTTTATGGATAATGCATATCACATCAATCAAATTGCTTACCATTATCCTTTAGAATACATTAAACTGTTATTTGGTTTTGCCGATTTTTACAATCCAGATTTACAACCTTTTTTAGAACCAACTAATATATTTTTAGGAGGTGTTAATCAGTACGATTACATGAATGATAATCGTTTGATTATTAAAATTAACTCCTTAATTTATTTTATTTCAAATGGAAATGTATTAATTCATTTATTAATTCACTGCTTTATCTCATACTTAGGTTTATTCTTGATTTTTAAATCTACAAAACAATACATTGCTAATAAAAAATGGTTTTGGTGGTGTTTAATTATTATACCTTCTGTTGGTTTTTGGGGTAGTGGGTTAACTAAAGGTGCTTTGCTTTTATTATTTTCTGGCTTGTTTTTTTACAGCATCAAGCTAATTATTATAAAGAAAAAAATATCTGGTGTAATCTGGATGTGCATTAGTTTAACTGGATTAGTATTTAACAAACCATTTGTTTCAATAATCATTATTCCTTTAAGTGTATATTTGTTAATTGGATATTTAGTGAAATGGAAAACCATATTTATATATTATTTAACAGCATTAACACTTATTATTTTTAGTATTGCCATTTTTGAAAGTACTACTTTTAAAATCACCCAACGTATATCTTTTAGACAAAATGATATGATAAACACAGGCAAAGGTGGTATTTATTTTATTAACGACACTGCTGTTTGCTATAGTGATTATGAATACATTAATCATTTTGAACGGGTTAATGACAGTCTTATAAAAGTAAATAAAGATGTGCCTTGCCATTATAAATTATTTGGCACTAAAATCTTTTTTCCATTCAAATTAAAAGCCTCCCCTACCCTTTACCCACATTATTTATCCTTAGCTCCCTCAAATTCTTATTTTGACGTTACCCCCATTAACAATTCTCCTTATCAGCTGATTAAAAATATTCCACAAGCTATAAATGATACACTTGTTCGCCCTTACCCATGGGATAATGGGAGTTCATTAAAATATTTTTCTTTTCTAAACAACCTTCTCATATTATTAATGTTATTTTATTCTATTTTTAAAAGAAATAAAAATTTATCAAATCAACAAAAATGGATAGTATTTTATTTGTTAAACGTGGCCTTTTTTTTAAGTTTGATAATTGGTTTAACTACGCCTGTTTTTGGAGCAATAACTCGCTATAAAATGCCTATCGACTTAATTTTAATTATTACATCATTTATATTACTTAAACCTTTAAAAAATGAAAAACCTTAATATATATTTAATTAGCTTTTTAGTATTATCAACCATAACAAGTTGTTATCAAGGAGATACAGCCGATTTAATTGTTCATAATGCCCGCATTTATTCTTGCGATAAAAACTTTGGTATTTATGAAGCCATGGCAATTAGAGATGGAAAGATTTTACAACTTGGACCTGAAAGAGAAATTTTAAACGGCTATAAATGTGACCATATTATTGATGCAGAACTCAAACCAATTTACCCAGGATTTTATGATGCCCATTGTCATTTTTTAGCTTATGCCAAAACATTAAGAGAGGTTAATTTGGTAGGTTCATCTTCTTTTAATGAAGTAATTCAAAGAATTGATGATTTTTATAATGACAATCCAAACATCCCTTGGATTTTAGGTAGAGGATGGGATCAAACATTATGGAAAAACGACTCTATTTTTCCAACTAATGAGCTATTAAATATCAAATATCCTAACACCCCTGTATTTATAAAAAGGATTGATGGTCATGCAGCGCTTGCTAACCAAAAAGCTTTAGATTTAGCGGGATTTAATGTTGAAACAAAAATTGAAGGAGGATTAGTTGAAATAAAAAACGGAAATTTAACTGGAATTATTATTGATAATGCTATAGATTCACTTGCAAAGGTAATTCCTGACTGGACAGAAAATGATAAAAAAGAATATTTGATTAAAGCTCAACAAAAATTATTTGAACAAGGTTTAACATCAATTAATGATGCTGGAGTTGAGCCTGTAGATAGAGATTTATTTATAGATTTATATAAAAATAAAGATTTAAAAATCAATTCGTATATGATGTTGTTTACAGATGAAAATAACCTTGATTTTGCATCCAAAAATGGCATTGTAAAAGAGGGAGCATTGCATATAGGTTCATTTAAAATTATTGCTGATGGCGCTTTGGGGTCGTGGGGTGCTTGCTTGCATGATGCATATACAGATAAGCCTAACGAACATGGTTATTTACTTCATCAAATTAATGAGATGAGGGATATTGCTAATTTGGCTAAAACATTAGGGTATCAAGTTAATACGCATGCCATTGGTGATTCAGCAAATACAGTGATGTTAAAATTATATGCAGAGGTTATTCAAGACCAACCCGACCACCGCTGGAAAATTGAACATGCTCAAGTTTTACAACCTCAAGATTTTGATTATTTTGAAACCATTGGTATCATCCCATCTGTTCAGCCTACTCATTGCACCTCTGATATGCGCTGGGCTGAAAAAAGATTAGGACATCAAAGAATTAAATATGCTTATGCTTACAACGACTTGTTGCAAAAAGCAGGGTTAATTGCCCTTGGTACAGATTTTCCTATTGAAAACATATCAGTATTAGAAACATTTTATGCCGCCATTAGCAGAAAAGACAAAAATGGGCAACCTATTGATGGATTTCAGATTGAAAATGCGTTGAGTAGAGAGGACGCTTTAATGGGAATAACTTATTGGGCGGCTTACTCCAATTTTGAAAACCATGAACGTGGAAGTTTAGAAGCAGGTAAAAATGCCGATTTTGTTATTTTATCTAAAGA
>CAYQRJ010000047.1:0-12484 GCA_964419855.1 uncultured Crocinitomix sp. | reverse complement strand
TGCTAACATTTTCTAAGCCCCTTTATCAAAAGGATGTCACTCCAATCAGGGGTAGAGGCAAGCTAAAAATTAAAACTAATTCTACTCTTTTAGCTTTTGCTTTAGCACAAACATCTCATCACGTAAACGAGCAGCTTCTATAAAATCTAAATTTTTCGCCGCTTTTTCCATGTCCTTTTTAATTTTAGCAATGGTTTTTTCTAATTGGTCAGTACTCATATAAGCAATAACAGGGTCAGCAGCAATGGATTTAGTAGTGTCGTAAGAGTAAGTTGTGTCTGATTCAATAGGTGCATCAGATTTTTTAAGGTTATGTTTTAATGATTTTATAATTTGAGTTGGTGTAATATTATTTTCTTTATTATACTGTTCTTGAATGGCTCTACGTCTGTTGGTTTCGTCAATAGTTTTTTGCATAGAATCAGTTACTTTGTCTGCATACATAATTACCATACCGTTAACGTTTCGTGCTGCTCTACCAACGGTTTGAACCAAGGCACGTTCACTACGTAAAAAACCTTCTTTATCGGCATCAATAATGGCAACTAACGACACTTCAGGTAAATCTAATCCTTCTCTTAATAAATTAACCCCAATTAAAACATCAAATTCTCCCATTCTTAACTGATGTAAAATTTCAACCCTGTCTAAAGTATCTACATCAGAATGAATATAGCTACAAGCAATGCCATTTTTATCTAAATATTTTTGTAATTCTTCCGCCATTCTTTTGGTTAAAGTGGTCACTAAAACCCTTTCATTTTTTTCAATTCTCAAATGTATTTCCTCCATTAAATCATCAATTTGATTTTCAGACGGACGGATTTCAATTTTTGGATCAAGTAAACCAGTTGGTCTAATAATTTGTTCAACAACTACACCTTCTGCTTTTTCTAATTCATAATCGGCTGGGGTAGCGCTTACATACAATGTTTGTTGCGTTAACGCTTCAAATTCCTCAAATTTTAATGGTCTGTTGTCCATAGCAGCAGGTAATCTAAAGCCAAATTCCACCAAGTTTAATTTTCTTGATCTGTCTCCACCATACATGGCTTTTATTTGAGGTAAAGTCACGTGGCTTTCATCAATCATCATTATAAAGTCATCTGGAAAATAATCTAACAAACAAAACGGACGACTACCTGGGGCCCTTTGGTCAAAGTAGCGAGAATAATTTTCAATTCCAGAACAATAGCCTAACTCTCTTATCATTTCCAAATCATATTCAACCCTGTCTTTTATTCTTTTCGCTTCTATTAATTTTCCTTCTTCATTTAAAAATTCTAAGTGTTTTCCTAAGTCAATTTCAATATCGGCAATGGCTTTATTAATGGTGTCTTGAGTAGTTACAAATATATTAGCAGGAAAAATAGCAATGTCCTCATATTTGTCTATTTTTTTATTGTTAATTGGGTTAAAGGTGTAAATATCTTCAACTTCATCTCCCCAAAAAACAATACGTAAAGCATAATCAGCATAAGCTAAAAACACATCAACAGTATCTCCTTTTACTCTAAAATGACCACGTTCTGGCGTTACATCATTTCTTGAATATAAGTTGTTAACCAGTTGTAATAAAAATTTATTTCGGCTTATCTCAGTCCCAACTTTAAGTTTGATAATACTCTTCTGAAATTCGTTAGGATTACCAATTCCATAAATGCAAGATACAGATGATACAATTATTACATCTTTCCGCCCTGACAATAAAGCAGATGTTGCAGAAAGTCTTAATTTTTCAATTTCATCATTAATAGATAAATCTTTTTCTATATAAGTATCGGTAACAGGTAAATATGCCTCTGGTTGATAATAATCGTAATAAGACACAAAATATTCTACTCTATTTTCAGGAAAAAACTCCAAAAACTCTTCATATAACTGAGCAGCTAAGGTTTTATTATGCGATAAAATAAGGGTAGGGCGGTTTAATTGATGAATGATGTTTGCCATTGTAAAAGTTTTACCAGACCCAGTAACACCTAGCAACACTTGGGCGGGATTGTTGTTTTTAAATCCATCAACTAATTGCTTAATGGCTTTCGGTTGGTCGCCTTTAGGTTGGTATGGTGCTTTTAAATTAAAATCCATTATTGACAAAGATAGTTTTTATTGAATAATTATTAATGGATTTATTGAGAAGCTTATGAAAACGGATTAATATTTTTTGAACCATAAACAACAAATTTATCACTAATTTGACTATGAAGTGTACTAGCTCCTTTTAGCCAAAAAATAATAAACAGTATTAAAGTAAAACATATCCAATATAAAAAAGGGACAAAGGGTTGATAAATAATAATTAAATCGTCTTTTTTTTTCGAAAAATCGTCAAATATAATATCAGTAGGCATAAAAATTAAACTGTACATCTGAAAAATTACAAAAAGAATCAATAAAACTACCCAACCTTTGTTTTTTATTTTTTTAATCTTTTTTCTATTAATTTTTAAGTCCTTATCTATTTTTTTGAGTTTAGCATTTGGAAAACCACTTAATTTATTTAAAAAAACAATGGCTTTTAGAGTTTTATTATATCTATCTGCAATAACAGAAATAGTTATTAAATGAATTAATAAAAAAATATAGTTAGGTGTCATTTGTTTTTATAGGCATTATTAATTAAACTTTGGGGGGGTATGTACAATGGCTTAGACCTCCAAGGTTTTGGGTTTAATTTAATTAAGTCAATTCTACAGGAATTTTACAAACAGGAATAGGAATCATTTTATGTTTGTTAGCTTTATTAAATTTAAAGTAAATGTCAAGTACTTTTTTTTGTCTTTCAGTTAAAGTGGCTTCATTTCCTGTAAAATCCATTGCCCATTCTAATTCGGGGTAGGTAGCGCCAATTTGCCCTTCATCTGTACGTTCATCATCCCATAATCCATCTGTTGGCTTAGCTTGTTGAATGGATTGTACAATACCTAATTCTTTAGCTATTTCAAACACTTGTGTTTTAGTTAAATCAGCTATTGGGCTTAAATCTACTCCGCCATCACCATATTTAGTGTAAAAACCAACGCCAAAATCTTCAACTTTGTTACCTGTTCCTGCCACTAATAATCCGTTCGCTTGACCTACTGCATAAAGGGTAGTCATTCTTAATCTAGCCCTTGTATTTGCCATTGACAAACCGTGCTCTTGTGCGTTTTTAGGTAATGCTTTTTTTAGTGTTTCAAAAGTATTGGTTAAGTTAATGCGTAAATGATTTACGTTTTTAAAATGTTGCTCTAGCCAATCAATATGTTCTAAACCTCTGTTAACTTCATTTGGGTTTTGATGAATCCCCATTTCTAAGCACATTATCTTTAAACCTGTTTTGGCACAAAGGGTTGATGTTACAGCCGAATCTATTCCTCCACTAATTCCAATAATAAAACCGTTAACATTGGCAGTTTTAGCGTAATCTAATAACCAATTTGTAATATGAGTTATAACTTGTTTTGTTTGCATAAAATTATTATTGTTTTATAAAATAAAAAACCAATTTCTACAAATATAGAAATTGGTTTTTAAATTTAAAGTATTACTAATAGTCTTAAAATAATAATCCAATTTTTAATTCAAAAGTATGCATTGGTGCATTTTTTATGTCTAATGAACCTACAGGAGCATATTGAGTAACTCCTCCAGCAGTTATTGTTTTTGTTTCAACCAAATGACCAGATTTTGGATAAAGAGCAGGTGTAATTCCATAATTAAAACCAGCTTCTGCAAATAAATAAGTGTTGCCTACAAAGTTCCATTCTGCTCCACCATAAATACCAATGCCCATTTTAATAGGAGATAATCCTTTTTTAATGCCTACTGGTTTCATATTTTCCATTGTTCTTGTAGAACTAGATATTCTTTCAAATTGAGAACCATTTAAAAAAGCATCATAACCAGTATCATCCATTCTGATACCAGCCAAGAAAGAGGTTCTAATACCAAATTTACCATAGTATCTAAAAGACCCAATCATATTGGTTTGAAATTTTAAAAATAAAGGAATAGTTACATATTTTGTTCTAAATTTTCTAGTTTGAACTTCAAAAAAAGTACTATCAGTTTTATCTTTAAAGGTATTATTGTCAGCATCATATTTTTGAATATCAGTGTCTGTATATCCGTAGTAAATATGTCCTAATTTTTCATTGTTTGGATTTCCATAATTTACTTTAAAAGAACCTAAATCAAATTGAATGCCAGATGAAATGGCAATATTGTCATTAATATTGTAATCCCCAATCATTCCAATAGTAAAACCAGCACCAATACCTGCTTTTTCTATTTTGGTGGTTTGAATTTTTAAAGAGTTAATGGTAAATCCAGTTACCAAACCAGCTCTTAATTTTTTGTCTTGTGCGTTAGCTCCAAATGCTAAACCTGCAATTAAAATTAAAGAAAGTATTCTTTTCATAATTATTCATTTTATATTTGTTGCACAATATTACAAAAAAATATGCAATGCTAAAAAAAATAAGTTATTTATTTATACTTTTTGTTCTTTTTATAGGGTGTAAATCTAATCCCTTAGATGTGGATGTAAGCAACATTGATGTGGATATAAAATACCACCGTTTTGATTTAGAGTTGTCTAATGCACAGTCTGTTGATGATTTAAAGTCAATTAATAAAAAATTGTATAAAATTGGTGGAGAGTTATATGAATTTTATACCATTGAAATGCTTTTAGCTGGCAATCCCAAAGATGATTCAATAGCTTATTTTTTAGATTATTTTGTTAAAGATTCTATGATGCAATTGGTTCAAACTAACATTAACGAAACGTTTGGCGATTTTAAAACTGAAGAAAATAAAATTACAGATGCTTTTAAGCATTTAAAATATCACATTAAGCATGCTATGTTACCTACAGATGTTATCACTTATAATTCTACATTTGCTAATGGAGTAGTATCCTCTCCAACACAAATTGGTATTGGTTTGGAAATGTATTTGGGTAGCGATAACAAAATCGTAAAGCAATTACCATATCCAGAATATTTTAAAGCTAAAATGGATAAGCAATATTTAGTTTCTGACGTTTGTCAGAGTTGGTTAACTGCTAATGTAATTGAAGATCAATCTGGTGATTCATTCTTGTCTAATTTATTGTATTGGGGAAAAATACTTTATACTATGCAAGCCATGATGCCTAATGAAAAGCCATCAACCATTATTAAATACACCGATTTAGAATATGAATGGGCTGAGGTAAGTGAATATGACATTTGGCAATTTATTGTAGAACAAGAATGGATTTACAGTAAAGATATCAAATTAATTGTTAGGTATTTTAAAGAAGGTCCAACCACGGTAGGATTAGATGGCTCTCCTGCCAGAATAGGACAATTTTTAGGGTGGAAAATTATACAATCTTATATGGATAAAAATCCAAAAGTGTCTATTGTTGATTTGATTGCCGAAAAAAATGAAACTAAAATATTAAAAGCTTACAAACCAAAAAAAGATTAAATCATGACAAAAAAATCGCAAATAATTGTAGATGTTGAAACCAATGAGAATAATGTACCAGAGTCTATTTATTGGACAGCTCAAGATGGAGGAGTAAACAATGCTAAAGCCAAAGCTATGATTTTAGCATTTTGGGATGAGAAAGAACAAAATGCTATGCGTATAGATTTATGGGATAAAGATATGACGGTTGATGATATGAAAAAGTTTTTTCATCAAACTTTATTAACTATGGCAGATTCTTTTGAACGTGCCACAGGCGAACATAATATTGCAGAGGATTTAAGAGATTATTGTTATCATTTTGCCGAAAAAATGGATATTTTACCTCCACTTAGTTAAGTTGAATTTTTACTTAAATAAATACGGATTTTGTCCTCCACAAATTAAAGAAAAGGTCAATAAAGATGTAAATCTTATTGTGGTTATACCTTGCTTTAACGAAACTGATTTATTGACCTCATTACAATCTTTGAATCATTGTAAATTACCTATTGTAAATGTTGAAGTCATTATCGTTATTAATGCAAGCGAAAAAAGTTCGGAAGCAATAAAGCAACAAAATATAGCATCTTTTAATGAAGGGATAAAATGGGCTAATAACATCAATACTGAAAAGTTAACATTTCATTTTATCTTAAATAATAATTTACCCAAAAAACACGCTGGGGTGGGGTTGGCTCGTAAAATAGGTATGGATGAGGCTGTTTCAAGATTTGATACTATTAACAAAAATGGAATAATTGTTTGTTTTGATGCTGACTCTAAATGTGATGAGAATTATTTAGTAGAAATTGAAAATCACTTTAATAAACATCCAACAACACCCGGTTGTTCTATACATTACGAACATCCAATTGAAGGTGAGGAGTTTGAACAAAATATTTATGACGGCATTATTAATTATGAATTATTTTTAAGGTATTACAATCAAGCATTATTGTTTTGTGGTTTGCCTTATGCTTTTCAAACTGTTGGCTCATCAATGGCAGTTAAAAGTTCGGCATATCAAAAGCAAGGAGGGATGAATAAACGCAAAGCAGGTGAGGACTTTTATTTTATTCATAAAATTATTGCTTTAGGAGGTTTTACCAATTTATCTACCACCAAAGTTATTCCTTCACCACGAATTTCGGACAGAGTACCCTTTGGCACAGGTAAAGCCATTGGTAATTGGATTAACGATAAAGCAAGCATTTATAAAACCTACGATTTTAGGATTTGGCAAATTATTAAAGAATTTGTATCTATTATTCCTTTACTTAAAAATAATGAAATTGCTGAAATTGATTTTTTTAATCAACCAAATTCGCAGGTATTTGTTGAGTTTTTAAAACAAAATAAATTTAATGAAGGGTTAGCTGAAATTAGAAGAAATTCAACTGATAATAAAGCATTTGTTAAACGTTTTTATACTTGGTTTAATGCCTTTAGGTTACTTAAAGCAGTTCATTATTTAAGAGATAATCAATATCCTAATCAGCCTATATTTGAAGAAGCTAAAACATTGGCAAAAACAATGGGGTTTTATAAAAATGAACTTACTCTTAAATCACTTTTAATGACATATAGAGTAAAAGAAAAAGGGAGTTTTTAACTCCCTTTTGAAAATGCTAATCTTTAATTAAAAAAATTATTCAATTATTCCACATAAATTAAAAGCTCCAGTTAAATTAACAGTGGAAGAATCAATTTGCCCTGTTGGAGTGTATCCCCAATATTTATATTTACCTGAAAAGGTCCCTTCAATTGGTTTAAAAAAATCACTATTTGCATCATCTACCATTTCAGTGACATTGATTTGTAAACTATCTAATAAAATATAAGTATAGTTATTTAATGAATCTGTTTCATCTTTGTAGTCAACAACACCATTTGTGAAATTTCCAGAATTAAAAGCTTGTTCTCCTTTTATTAAAAAAGTAGGTAAATTAATAGCTACCTCATATTTTTTTTGTGGCGAATCAAACCATTGTGCATTAATATCAGTTTGACCATTACTTGTAATACTGAAATATGTGTTAGCTCCTAAATTCATTATTAAAGTGCCATGATTAGGTGTTTGAATTTGTAAGCTAGAAGTATAATCTTTACAAGCATCTGTTGTCGAACTAACAGGTTGAGGATATATGCAACTATTGTCGTCTTTTTTAGCTTCTTCACTATAATTTATAGCTTTTGAATCAGTACATCCTTTCTTTTTACAAGATGTTGTTGATATTAAAATAATTGTTACAATTAAGAATAATTTTGTTTTCATGGTTTTCATATTTAGATGTTTAAATTTTTTTAGATAAAATTATATTATTAAAATTACTTTTTTATTTAAAAATATTTTAATTGTATTAAATAAGTATTAATCTGTATCTAATAGCAATCTAATTAAAACCAAGCCATAAATCTTTTTATCATTTTGTTCATCTTTTAACTCATCAATGATATTCTTATAAAACCAATATTAAAAAAAATCACTTTTAATGACATATAGAGAAAAAGAAAAAGGGAGTTAAAAAACTCCCTTAATTAATTGTTATTTAGTAGGCTTTTCCACCGGCACTTGATGAGGATTAGCAGAATTTTTTGGCCATTGGCTATATCCACCAATTAAATTATACACTTCTTTAAATCCTAAATCTTGTAAAACCAACATGGCTTTACCACTTCTGTTACCAGAACGGCAATAAACATAAACTGGTTTGGTTTTGTCTAATTTAGCCATTTCATCTTTAAAAGTAGAACTATAATAATCAATATTAATTGCACCAGGAATATAGCCACCTTTAAATTCATCAGCTGTTCTAACATCAACCAATGTACCTGGATTAGTTTTTAGTAAACTTTTAAACTCATCTGCAGTAACATTTTTATAAATTGGAGTAGCATCTTTAGCCACATCAGCTGCCTCTTTAACTTCAGCTACCTCTTTACTATTGTGACAAGCTGTAAATGTTAAAACACCAGCAATAGCGAATATAAATTTTAGTTTTTTCATTGTTTTATTTTTATTTATAAGGCCAATTCATATAGCCTCCGTTTAAATTATATACTTCTTTAAATCCCATGTCTTTCATCATTCTCATAGCATTTCCGCTTCTACCCCCAGAGGCACAAAAAACCAATACTGGTTTATTTTTGTCTAATCCTTCTAACTCTTTTTTAAATTTGGGAGAGTTGAAATTAATGTTTGTAGAGCCATCTATGGTTCCATTAGCCACTTCTCCGGGTGTTCTTACATCAAGAAGTAAGCCATTACCTTTATCAATTAAAGATTTGAATTTTTCAGCATCTACGTTCTCAGCAATTTGAGCTTGAGTAACAGTTTGTTCGTTATCATGTTGATGTTCACCATCTGTGTGGTCGTGATGTTCTGCTGTGGCATGATTATGACCGTGATCATCATGTTTTTCAGTTGAATTTGAATCACCGCAAGACATCATTAATGCTGAAACAGCAATAACAAAAATAGATTTTTTTATTATTTTCATATTATAATGTTTTAAAATTAGTTAGCACAAAAATAAATTATAATTTTTTAATAAAGTGTTACTAATATCACTTAATCAATTAAATTAACTAAATTTAAAATTCAGATTAATCAGTAAAATAACCTTCATCCTCTACTTTAGGCATTTCTCCTTTAAAGAATCTGTAAGAAATCCCTAAGTTTACCCATTCAGGAGACCAAATAGAAAATTCTGAGTTAATTGCCCATTTGTTACTTATAAAAAAGTTTAATCCAATAAATGTTAGACCAGTAGTAATATTGTTTGATGAGGGGAAAAAACGTTGGGTTTGTTCTGGTATTTTATCTAAGTTACCATTTCTGTATATTAATCCTGCTTTAAGTTTAATATAATATTCAAATCCTTTACGGTAAAAAACAGATAACTGAGGATTGACAGTAAGAAAAAATAAATCATAACCGTATTTACTATTGTTATAATCAATGTCAAAATATTGGTAGCCTATTGTTGCTCCTAAGCTAAACCTTTCGTTAAATGTAAATTCCTCACTTAAAGAAAAAACGGGTGAAGTTGAATGATATGAAAAATGGTTAGCACTGGTGTCATTATACTGTATAATTTTATCTTTTATACCAAACTGTTCTTTACTTATTCCAACATTGAATTTAATCATTCTGTTGTGGATTTGTGCCATTGATAAAAAGCTGTATCCAATAAATAAAACAAATAATAGTTTTTTCATGGTTGTAAAATTACAAAAAAATCCCAACCTTTTAAAAGATTGGGATTTTCAATATTAATTATAAAAAATAATTAGTGTTTAGCTAAATAATCTGCTACACCTTCATGGGTTGGTTTCATAGCTTCATCACCTGGTGTCCAGTTGGCTGGGCATACCTCTCCATTTTCTTCTACAAATTGTAAAGCATCTAACATTCTTAATGCTTCATCAACACTTCTACCTAAAGGTAAATCATTAACAACTTGATGTCTAACAATTCCTTCTTTATCAATTAAGAATAAACCTCTATATGCTATCATTACATCAGTGGCTATTAATGTTCCGTTTTCATCATAATCATACTCACCAACTAACACGTCATAAGCGTCAGAAATGGTTTTATTTGTGTCGGCAACAATTGGGTATTTTACACCTTTAATACCACCTTCTTCTTTTGATAATTGTAACCATCCCCAGTGAGTTTCTTCTGTGTCTGTTGAACAAGCCACTACTTTACATCCTCTTTTTTCAAACTCATCTATTTTAGCTTGAAAAGCATGTAATTCTGAAGGGCAAACAAATGTAAAATCTTTTGGGTAAAAGAAAAATACAACATGATTTTTACCAATGTACTGGTCTAACGAAAAGTTTTCTACTACTTCTCCTCCGTTTACAACTGCTGGAGCTGTAAATGAAGGGGCTTTTTTTCCTACTAATACTGACATAATATTTATTTTAATTTAGTTTTTAATTAATTTATGTTGCAAATTTAAACATTTTATTTGGTTTATTTTTATTGATTTTTTAAATGAGGTTATTAATAAAATTGATATACAATTTATTTTATAACTTTACAGCTTCAATAAAATTCTTAAATCTATGCTAAAACTAAATACCATAAAAATAATTTTACGTGTTTACGCCTTGGTGTTAAGTGTTTTTTTTGTGTTTAGATTGATATTGTTTTTTACTGAAATTAGCAGAGTTGATTTTAGTAAAGATTCGTTTTTAGATGTGATTCACGCATTTTTAATCGGTATTAGATTTGATGTTGTTATTGCAGGTTATTTTCTGTTTTTTCCAGCATTTTTTATGTTGATATTTGAAATATTTAACCAATTAAATCAATTGGTGTTAAAAATATTTTATTGGTGGACAGGCATTTTTTTTTCATTAACGTTTATTATTTGCGGAGCAGACATCCCTTACTTTAATCAATTTTTTCAAAGAATTACTGTTAGGGCATTTGAATGGTTTGACACACCACTATTTGTATTTAAAATGATAATACAAGAACCAAAATATATTGTATTTTTTATTCCTGTAATTGTTTTAATTTATGTGTTTTTTAAATTACTTAAAAGAATTTTTTTTAAGACATATCAGCCCTCAAAATTAAAATTGGTTTATAAAATTGTTTACAGTTTATTGTTTTTAGGGTTTATTTTTTTAGGAGTTAGAGGTAGAGTTCAAAAAAAATCGCCAATAATGATTGGAACAGCTTATTTTGGTGATAATTCTTTTTTAAATCAATTAGGTTTAAATCCTGTATTTACATTTATGCGTAGCTATTTTGACAGTTTAAACCCCGATAATAATATTGTTAAATTGATGGATAAAAATAAAGCCATTAAAACAGTTCAGAAAACACTAGGAATTAAAGAAGTTAAATATGATTCTCCAATTGCTAGATATGTTTCCAAGGATACTTCAAAATCATCTATAAAACCTAATATTGTTGTGGTTATTATGGAAAGTATGAGTGCTGAAAAAATGACAAGGCATGGCAATCCAAATCATTTAACTCCTTTTTTAGATAGTTTGTCTTATCAAAGTTTATATTTTGAAAAATTATATACTGCCGGTAAACATACATTCAATGGAATTTTTAGTACTCAGTTTAGTTTTCCAGCTTTATTTTCTCAACATACTATGGCAACTATTAGAAAATACAATGGAATAAGCTATGTTTTAAAAAATAAAGGGTATTCTACTACTTTTTTCACCACTCACGATAGTCAGTTTGATAATATGGATGGATTTTTAAGAGAGAATAGTTTTGATGAAATTATTAATGAATCTAATTATCCCTATGACAAAATTATAAGTACCTTAGGTGTACCTGATGATTATATGTTTGAATTTTCCATTCCTATTTTAAATAAAAAACACCAATCAGGTCAGCCATTTTATGTGTCTTTTATGACCTCAAGCGACCATGGCCCTTATATGGTTCCTGACTATTTTAAACCGCATTCTACTGAAATCACTCAACAAACAGTTGAATATGCAGATTGGTCTTTGCGTAAGTTTTTATACTTAGCTAAACAACAGCCTTGGTTTGAAAATACCATTTTTGTTTTTGTTGCCGATCACGGTGCGCCTCTATCTGCAACTTATGACATCTCTTTAGATTATCACCATTCTCCTTTAATTATTTATAATCAAACCTTGGTAGAACAACCAAAATTAATATCAAAAATTGCAGGTCAAATTGATATTTTCCCTACTTTAATGGGGATAATAAATCAACCTTATGTTAATAATACATTAGGTATTGATATCCTTAAAAACGACAGACCTTACATTTTAATTAATGATGATGATAAAGTAGGGGTATTAGATGATGAGTTTTTATTAATTATGCCAAAGGAAGGAGAGTCTAAATTGTATAAATACGTGAATAAGGACAGAAATAACTATGCTAAAGATTATCCTGATAAAGTAACAGAAATGGAATTGTTTGCCAAAAGTCAGTTGCAAGTTTATCAAGATATGCTTTTAAATAATCAACAATTTATTAAAGATTAAAGATAATTTCAAACTCCCTCAAATT
>CAYQRJ010000046.1:11131-12491 GCA_964419855.1 uncultured Crocinitomix sp. | reverse complement strand
AATAATCACTTAAATCTATTTGAACAATATTGGCTTTAGCCACTTTATTTACAATGTCCTTTTCCATATTACAAAGGTACAATAATTTTAAAACTGACTGATTTCATAACTAAATATTATCATTGTAAGCATTTTAGCATTATCTTTGTTAGGTTAATTGTTTTGTAAAAAATAGATTTGATAAGCATTAAATGTAAAATAAAATGAATTTTTTAAAAGTTTCACTCATTATTATTAGTTTTATTTCAACCTTAAGTTTTGCACAAACGGTTGAGGTGATTACACAAGAACGTTCAAAAGGGGTGATAAATCATTTGGTTTATAATCCTAATGGAACTTTAATCGCATCTACTAGCGAAAACGACCCAATAGTTAAAGTGTGGGATTTAAGAACAGGTAAAATTATTGGTAAATTAGAACAGCATGATGAAACTGTGACTGCTGTTGCTTTTAGTCCAGATGGGTCAAAAATAGTAAGCGCATCTAAAGATGGAGAAGTTATATATTGGGATATAGTTAACTGGGAGTTGATTGATTCTGTTACAAATGAAAATGAAATAGTATCACAAATTTTATTTGAATCAAATCAAGTGTTTTATACAGGAGATACCAAAGGGCAATTAAAAAAATGGGAGGTTAATAAAATTAGTTCTCCAACCAACATTTTTAAATGTGATAATCACATTAACAAAATGGATTTACACAAAAATAAATTAGTGGCAGGTACAACAATGGGTAAAGTTTATTCTATTGATTTGTCAACAAATAATGAAATTTTGAGCAAAAAAATTCATTTAGGGAAAATTATAGGGCTCAAACAGTTTGATGAAGGCACTAAAATTGTTACTGCTGGCGGAGATGGAATTGTACATTTTTGGAATTTAGATAAATTAACCGAAAGTAAACACATAAAAGCCTCAGCTGGTTCAATTTCGGCTTTTGATGCCAATGTAAATAAAAATATGGTGGCAATAGCTAATAAAAATAAATCTGTAAAAATTTATTCTTTTGAAGGTAAACTTTTATATGATTTTAAAACCAAAACAGATGATGTTAGTCACCCTATAAAAGCTTTAGTGCTTTCCCCTGACGGAACAACCATTTCATCTGCTAACTTTAGAATTATACCTACAATTAAACGAAAAATAAAAGAAAGTTTTATACAAGTATGGGATTTGAAAAGAGGAATACTCTATAAAACATTAAAGGGTGAGGTAAACCCAATTTATTCTTTTGATTTTCATCCTACACAAAATAGATTGGTAACATTAGGAGAAAATAGAAAATTAACCTTTTGGGATTTTGAATCAGCTGAAAAATATGGAGACATTACTTTAATGAAACCTAAAAGAGAAATTCC
>CAYQRJ010000046.1:0-11031 GCA_964419855.1 uncultured Crocinitomix sp. | reverse complement strand
AATCAGCTGAAAAATATGGAGACATTACTTTAATGAAACCTAAAAGAGAAATTCCGCCAAGAAGAAAAAGTGTGAAAGGAAAGGGGAAAAAGCTTTTAAATATAGCTACATCAATTGCTAATGGACAAGTGCCAAAAGATGTTGTAAACACAAATAATGTAGGAGCAGCTCTGTTAAAAAGAGCGTTTAAAGAAAAACCTATTATAAAATATTCATCTAAAGGAAATTATTTAATTACAAAACTTAAAAAAGATGAAATTAGACTATATAGTTTAAAAGATAGAAAACCTGAATATATTAAACCACTATTTTCTTATCAACCAAACATTAATAATTTTATGACTTCACCTGACGAATCTGTTTTAGTAGTATTAGGTTCAGGTGATTCTGCTATTTCAATTATTGATTTAGAAACAGGAGGATTGATTAGAAAATTACACACTTCAGAGCCTTCAGGTAAAATTAAATATTTATATGAAGCAACTTCAATGGCTTTTTCGCCTGATGGAAGTTTATTAGCTGTTTGCTTTAATACAGGTAAAATGTTTGTGTATAACACTAAATATTGGAGTTTAGAATTTGAAAACATTTTACCAGATAATTTAGGATATGCTAAAGGAGCATTTGTTAATTTTAGCGAGAACGGTGAATACATTATTCTTAATTCATTGGCAGGAGTTGTTAAGTATAAAGTAAATGGATTTACTTTAGAAACGGGTGACTTATTTAAAATAAAAGGAACATCAATCCCCTTAGATAAACCATCTGACATAGCCGTATCTGTTTTAGATAATAGATTGTATTTTGAAAATATGTTAACCAATGAAAAAGTATCGAGTATCAGAATTAACCCAAAAAATATTTCAAGAATATCTGTAAAAAAAGATGGCAGAATGGGAGTAACGCTTGTTTCGGGGCAATTTATTTTACTTAATCCAAAAACAGGAGAAGATGAAATTTTATTAGTGTCTAATGGCGACAATTATATTTTTAAAACACACGAAAATTATTATAAAGTTTCTAAGGAAGGAATGGATTTAGTCACGTTTAGAATTGGCAACCAAGCTTTTCCTTTTGAACAATTTGATGCCGTATTTAACAGACCTGACTTGGTACTTAAAAAACTTAAATCGCAAGATGAAGAGTTAATTGATTTATATAAACGTGCCTACGAAAAACGAATTAAAAAATTAGGATTAAAACCAACGACTAATATCAGTTTAAATAACATTCCTAGTTGTAAAGTAACTAACTTGGTTGATATTCCTGCCGTAACAGAAAATAATTCTGTAAAAGTGTCTTATAATTTTAAAGATTCAAAAGGATTACAATCTTATAACATTTGGATAAACAATGTGCCTTTATATGGTAAAAAAGGACAATCAATTGTGGGTAAAACTACATACACCTCAACTACAACTCTAGATTTAGTTTACGGTTTAAATAAAATACAAATCTCTTGTCGTAATAAAGATGGGTATGAGAGTTTAATAGAAACCTTTTATGTTGAAAAAGAAGGAGAGATGCCAAAACCTAATTTATATTTGGTTACCATTGGTACGGCTAAGTATAAAAATGCAAAATTTGATTTAGAATATCCTGTTAAGGATGCAAAAGATTTAGTTAATATTATGTCAGTAAATGATAAAGGCGTTTATGCTGATGTAAAAACAAAATCTTTATTTGATAATGAGGTTACTGTAGAAAATGTTTTAGGATTAAAATCTTTTTTAAATGAAGCATCACCTAACGATATTGTTATTGTTTTTGTAGCAGGACACGGTGTACTTGATGCTAATTTTGATTACTATTTTGCAACTTACGATATGGATTTTAACAATCCCAACGGCAGAGGATTACCTTATGAAGATTTAGAAAGTATAATTGATGGCATAAAAGCTAAACGTAAAATACTCATTATGGATACTTGCCACAGTGGTGAAATTGATAAAGAAGAAGTGTTTTTTTCTGAAGAAGATGAACAAGAGGAAGATGATGATATAGAATTTAGAGCAGCAGGACCAAGTGTAGGAACAAATGAAACTAACGCAAGCCCATCTAAAGTAATGAATGAATTATTTAACGATTTAAGAAAAGGAACGGGGGCAACCGTTATTTCTTCTGCTGGTGGAGCAGAATACGCTATGGAATCAAGCGAATGGAAAAACGGATTGTTTACCTATTGTATGTTGATGGGGATTAAAAACGGTAAAGCAGATTTAAACCAAGACGGAAACATCAATTTAGTTGAATTACAAACGTATGTTACCGAAAAGGTTAAAGCACTTTCTCATGGTAAACAAATACCTAATACCCGTATTCAAAATTTAGAATTAGATTTTAGAGTATGGTAAGTAATTCTATTAAATTTTTATTGAGTTGATATGAGAGTAATTTTAACCCTATTTATATTGTGTTTTGTTTTTACAGCAACGGCACAAAACATTAAAAGAATCATTGATAAAAAAGATATTGCTACACTTAAATCTTATATTAATGATGTAGAATATATTGAGGATGAAATAATGATTTCTGCCAACAGGTATGAAAATAAAAAAAAAGTAGTTATCAATCCTTTGGAGTATTCGGTTTTAGTTGGTGATTTTGAAATGGTAAAATTATTAACTAAAAAACAAAATAAATATGAAGATTTTAACGAAACAGTTTCAAAAGCATTTGCAATCGCTTTAATGGAAAATAACCAACAAATTAGTGCTTACTTGTTTAAATTTAATCCAAATGTAAATGAAATTTGTTCAATATGTCAAGGTAATACACCAATTATGTGGGCAGTTAAAAATGGAAACAAGGAGTGGTATTTTAAACTCAACCAAACATCAGAGTTATTTTTAGTTAATGATGAAGGGGATAATTTAGCCCATTTGTGTGCCAATCATTTTAATAATGATATTTTTAATGATGTATTAGCAAAAGAAGTTGATATTAATCTATCTAATAATAATAAAAAAACTCCTCTACAAGTAGCAGCTTTAAAAGGTGCTTACACAATGTTTTTTAAATTAATAGAATTATCAGCCAATTACGAAACTATTGAAGATTTATTTGCAGATGCCATTTTAGGAGGAAATATTAAAATAATTAATTATTTTACTGATAAGACCATTTTTAACTCTGAGTTTTTATGGTTGAATTACAGTTATAAAATAGGAAGTGAAAAACCAAAAAACTACTTTCCTTATGAACTAGCCATATTAAGTAATAACCCAAATGCTTTAGATTTTGTTTTAGATAATATGATGAGTGATTTGCAAAAAGATTCAACCAATAAACACATTAAAAACACCTATGAGTTATTAAGTGGTATAGGTGATGATTTTGATTATGTTTCTTTAACCCATTCAATAGCAATGGGACAAAAAGAAATGTTTGAAAAAATATTAAAAACCTCAGTAGAATTTAATAAAAGAAATTACAACATTACCTACCAAGCTACAAACGGAAACTTTACTTATCAACAACCTGCACAAGTCTATTTTACAAAGTTTGATTTCAGAGCAGCCAAACGCCAATTTGGTAAAAAATATGTCATTGATTTGTATAAAAAATTAGGGATAGAGTTTTAGTTTTAGTCTAAATTTATAATCAATATAAATAGTTAAGTAGGTTTATCTGTTTGACAACAGTCAGACAGGGAACCAAGCCGACACAAGGATTTTCAGTCAATAATACCTAACTTTTTTAATTTAATTTTTCCTGCTGTAGATTTATAGTATTTCTCTAATTTTCTAGCTTTTTTAGTTTCGTATGGTCCTTCAGAGTAAATTATTTTCCAAGGTAAACGACTTTTTGTGTATTTTGACTTACCTCTATTATGTTCTTTTAGTCTTTTATTTATGTCTTTAGACATTCCTACATAATAAGAACTATCTGTTAAGCTTTTTAAAACATATATATAAAACATCATTTAGAATTCTTAAAAACAAAAAAGCCTTGCAAAACAAGGCTTTTGTAGTGGTGATGGACGGGATCCCTGCCTGTTTGACAACAGTCAGACAGGGAACCAAGCCGACACAAGGATTTTCAGTCCTTTGCTCTACAAGCCTTAATTTTCCAAAACAAAAAAGCCTTGCAAAACAAGGCTTTTTGTAGTGGTGATGGACGGGATCGAACCGCCGACACAAGGATTTTCAGTCCTTTGCTCTACCTACTGAGCTACATCACCAACTTTTAAATTGTGGGGGCAAAGATATAATCAAATTTTTAAATACAAATAAAATATCTCTTTTTTTTTCATTTATTTATTTTTAATGTGCAAATTTGAACAATGAATTTAATTTTAGATCAAGGCAATACTTTTTTTAAAGCCGCTTTATTTAATGATAACGAATTGGTTAACCGAAAATCATTTGAATATAATCAAGTTGATTTGTTTTTTGATTGGCTAAAAAATAATTATATTTCATCTTTTAATCTTATTGTTAGCTCGGTAGTTGATAAATCAATAGAGTTTAATTCTGATTTTATCGTACAAAAAAAAATTACATTAAACCATAACACGTTATTACCCATTATTAATAAATATCAAACACCAAAAACCTTAGGTAACGATCGTTTAGCCAACGCAGTGGGGGCTTGGGTATTAAATCCTAATAAAAACAGTTTAGTTATAGATTTAGGAACCTGCATAAAATATGATTTAATTAATCAAAAAGGCGAGTATTTAGGCGGAAATATAGCCCCAGGCTTTACAATGAGATATCAAGATATGCATCATTTTACAGATCAATTGCCTTTAATACAAGATTATCAATTAAAAACTAATTACGGTGTAGATACAAAAAGTAGCTTACAAGCAGGTGTGCAATTAGGAATAATTCACGAAATAAATGGGTTTATTGAGCGTTATAGCCAACAATTTAACGGATTAACAATTTTTATGACAGGTGGAGACTTAAAATACTTTGATAAATCCATTAAAAAACACATCTTTGCAAATTCAAATTTAACCCTTATTGGTTTAAATGAAATATTAAGATATAATGTATAGATATAAAACGCTATTTTTTTTAAGTATTTTGACTGTGTTTTCTTTAAGTGCAGTAGCGCAAAAAGGAACGCAATCACCTTACAGTGTTTTTGGTTTAGGCGAGTTAAATAACGGTCAGTATGCTTATTTTATGAGTATGGGTAACGCTTTAACTGCTAATACTGATTCTACAATTATTAATCAAAACAATCCAGCGTCCTATGCTTATGTAGCTAGATTCAGACCTCTTTTTCAAGTTGGGTTAAATGGGCGGTTCTCAAAATTTTCAGACGCTAACCAATCATCAAATGCTAGACAACTAGGTTTAAATCAATTTCAATTAGCATTTCCTATAAAAAAAAATTGGGGAGGCTCATTTGGTTTAACGCCATTTTCAAGTACAGGATATTTAATTACAAATTCTAATATAGTGGGTGAAGATACCATCTCTAAAACAATAAATGAAGGGACAGGTACAGTTAGTCAATTTCATCTTGGCACAGCTTATAAATATAAATTTAAAACCTCAAGACTATCAGTTGGTGCCAATTTAAGATATGTTTTTGGTGCGTCTAACAAAATTGAATCTTTTGAATTTGTGTCTTATCCAGGGGGAGCTTTGCATTCAAGAGTAGAAAAAAATACAAGGGTGTCTTCTTTAACTGCCGATTTTGGTATGGTTTATGAAAAGTTTTTTAAGAAAAATTCAATGTCAATAGGCTTAACTTATTCCCCATCTGTTAAATTAAATGCCCATCAAGATTTATTATCTTACTCTTATTCCGAAAGCTATTACGGAAACTATTCATACTTTTATGGTTTGGTAGATACAGTAGAATATCTAAACAATAATAAGGGATCTATTAATCTACCATCAAGTTATAAATTAGGTTTTGAATACAGAATAAGACCTGAAAAAAATTCATCTCAATCTTATTTAATTAAATTAAGTGGTGATGTAAAATATCAAGAATGGTCAAAATATTCTGAAACTTTTGGTACTGCAACTAACGATTCAATTTTTAAAAATAGACTATCTAGCTCTTTCGGAATTCAATACTCTCCTCACGTAGGCAGAAATGCCAACAATAATTTAATCCCTTGGGTAGGTAAATTACACTACAGACTTGGTTTTAACTACACTTTATCACAAATTTACATCAATAGCACTCAATTAACCAATTATGGCATAAGTTTTGGATTAGGTATTCCTGTAATGGTAAACAATTCCAACACTAGCATCAATATAGGTGCAAAATATGGAAGTTTTGGCACTACAAAAAATAATTTAATTAAAGAAAACTATATAGGCGTCTATTTTGGAATAACAATAAGTCCTGGAATATACGATAGATGGTTTTTAAAACGAAAATATGATTAACAAAATAAAAACAATGAAAATGAAAAATTTAATTCTAATACTGGTTTTAAGTGTAACAACTACTTTTGGTTTCTCTCAGCAATCTGATTGTGATAAAGCCCGTGGTTATACAGCTATGTATGCACAAAATAAAATGTGGAGAGACGCTTCAAATTTCTTTTTAGAAGCATATAATCTTTGTGGTATGGATGGTCTAGAAATAAAAGATTGGAATAACGCAAGAATTATCTATAAAAATCTATTAAAAGCAGAGAAAGATCCAGCAGCTAAAAAAAATATTTCTGACTCTTTAATTTGGGTGTTTGAAAAAGGTGATACTTATGGAGATAATCCAAAATGGAAAGTAGAGTATGCTTCTTATTTGGTTAAAATTAAATCAACGGATACCAAAAAAATTGATGAGTTATATGCAAAAAGTATTCATCAGTTAAAAGAGAAAAATAAAACATCTGATGTACAATACTATTTTACGCATTTAGTAAGAAAATTTAACGCAGCTGAAGGTGATGCTAAAGAAACTGCTAGAGGATTTGCTTTAGATGAATATTTAAAATTGTCGGATTATTTAGCCACTGGAAAAGCAAACGCTACAACCGAAAAGAAAAAAGGATATTACACCAAAACACAAAATAATTTAGACTCTTATTTCTCTCAATTGGCAAAAAATTGTGATGACATTACTAATGTTTTAAGTAAAAAAATAGTTGAGTTGCCTACAGAAAAACAAGCTAAAATAGGTGCAGTTAAAAAATACTTAAACTTATTAGATAAAAAGAATTGTACAGAGTCTGATTTATATGGTCAATTTGCTGATACGCTTTTAGCGTTAGAACCAACAGCTGAAGCATATTATTCTCAAGGAAACTTTTACTTAAAGAAAAAGCAAAATGGTAAAGCTAAAGACTACTTTAAAAAAGCCATTGAAATGGAAGGCGAAGGAGAAAATGCAGGAAAATATAAATATGGTTTAGCCACAGCACATTTCCATTCTGGTAGTTATAAAGCAGCTTTTAACACAGCTAAAGGTGTTCAAGGAGAGTATAGAGGAAAGGCCTTGAAAATTTGTGGAGATGCCATTGCAAGAACTGCTAACTCTTGTGGAGATACCTCTTTCGAAAGAAAAGCAAATTATTGGTTAGCTAATGATTATTATAAAAAAGCATCTGCTGCTGGAGCTAAAGTGAGTACATCTCAGTATTTAAAAAATGCCCCTTCTAAAGAAGACGTTTTTGATGAAGGTTTATCGGTAGGTAGTTCTTTTAAACTTAAATGTTGGGGAGAAAGTACCACAATTAGATAAAATTTGATAAAACATTTTAAACATATCATATTAAATGTACCTGCTACAATTGTAGTGGGTATGTTTTTTTTATGTTTAATAAGTTGCGAAAATGATTTAGAAAACATTAAAAAAGTAACCGCAACTGATAAAACTCCCGATCAAATAACAAACGGTTTACACTCCATTTATTCCGATTCTGGATTAGTGGTTTACGAAATTTTAGCCAATAGAATGGAGGTGTTTGAAAAACCAACTCAAACCACCTATTTTAAAAATGGACTAACCGTTAATTATTACAACAAACAAGGTGATATTATTTCAACCTTAAAAGCAGATTATGCAGAAATTAAAGAGTCAGAACATTTAGTGGTTTGTAGAAATAATGTTATATTTACCAACCACGAAAAACAACAAACGCTAAAAACGGAAGAATTGTTTTGGGATAAAAAACTGAAAAAAGTAAGAACATCTAAAAACTTTTTTGTAGAATCTCCAACAATGGAAGCCAGTGGAGTAGGGTTAGAAACCAACGAAACTTTTAGTGATTATAAAATGTATGATTTTTCGTTAACATATAAAGATACAACAAATGGATTTAGCAAAACTGAATAAAATATTAGAAAAATTTTGGTGGGTAATGGCAATCGTCACGTTATTAGGTGTGGCGTATATGGCTGTTACAGAAGGTATGAATAAATGGTCGTTTTACTTTTTAGTGCCATTTTTTTGTGTGTTGATGGCACTTGTTCGTAGAATGATGTCTAAAAAATTAGATAGAACGAAACAACAAAAAAAATAAATTCTGTTTGTATTAATATTAGTTTTTTCGAGCTAAATTTATCTTAGTTGTAAAACTTCAGTAAATAATATCTACCATTCATCATAATATTAATTTTTGTTTTTAAGTTTTTATTATATTTAGGGAAAATTTACAACATGAAAAAAATATTATTTGTCCTTTCTATTATTGGAGCATTTGCCCTAAACGCTCAACAAAAATATTCAAAAGTTAAAATTTATGCTAATCACCAACAATTAGCGCAAATTGGTCAGTTAGGTATAGCTATTGATCACGGAGAAATTAAACATGATACTTGGTTTATTACTGATTTATCAGCCGGTGAAATCCAACAACTACAAGCCAATGGTTTTTCTTATGATGTAATGATTGATGATGTTTCAAAATACTATGAAAAACGTGCTTGGAAAGATTTTGACACTAAACAAAATGATGATGACCGAGATAATTGTGGAAACGGTACAGGTGGTGGAAATTCATTTAACCCTGCTGTTCCAACTCATTTTAATTTAGGGAGTATGGGGGGCTATTTAACTTACGCCGAATTTTTAGCCGAGTTAGATGAAATGGCAACAACTTATCCTAATTTAATTACAACTAAAGCGCCAATATCAACTTTTACTACTTGGGAAGGTCGCCCTATTTATTGGTTAAAAATATCTGATAACCCTACTGTAGATGAAAATGAAAAAGAAGTATTATATACTGCCATTCATCACGCACGTGAGCCTAATTCTTTAATGCAAACCATTTTTTACATGTGGTATTTGTTAGAAAATTACGGTACAAATCCAGAGGTAACCTATTTAGTTGATAATACTGAAATGTACTTTGTGCCTATGATTAATCCTGATGGTTATGTGCAAAATGAAACCACTAATCCTAACGGAGGAGGAATGCATAGAAAAAATAAAAGAAATGTTGGGACATCCAACCCTGGAGTTGACTTGAACAGAAACTATGGCTATCATTGGAATGAAGCAGGTACATCACCTGATGTGAATAATGACACTTATGCTGGTCCTAACGCTTTTTCAGAACCCGAAACGCAAGCCATTAAATGGTTTTGCGAAAATAGAAATTTTGAATTTGCTTTAAATGCTCATTCATATAGCAATTTGTTATTATTTCCTATCGGTTGGTCAACTACAGAATACGCTCCAGACCATAATTATTTCCAAGCCTTTTCTTCTCACCAAGTATTGTATAGTGGATACGCCAATCAAAAAGCTACAGATTTATATCCTGCCGCAGGTGATTCTGATGACTGGATGTATGCAGATGATTTATTAACTAAACCAGCTATTTTTGCTCAAACACCAGAGGTAGGAAGTAGTGCAGATGGATTTTGGCCACCTGCTAGTAGAATAATTCCTTTAGCAAAAGAAAATGTTTGGATGAATTTAATTCAAGCTCACTTACCTCATGTTTATGGCTATGCCACCGATAAAGATTTGTCTTCAACAATAACAAACAATACTGGTTATTTTCATTACGAATTAGAAAGATTAGGATTAACCAACGGACCAATAACAATGAGCATAGAGCCATTAACAGGTATTCAAACTATTGGATCATCTAATGTTCACAACTTAAATATAATGGATGTGGTGACAGACTCAATAGCTTTTACATTAAATGCTAACATTGCCTTTGGTGATGAAATTAAATATGTACTAAAAACCGATTTAGGATTGTGGACAAGAACAGATACCATTATTAAAACTTATGGGGCTGGAACAACTGTATTTTCGGATAATTTGAATGATAATTCTAATTGGACGGGGACATGGGGTACAACATCAGAATATTACATATCGCCTTCTACCTCAATGACAGATAGTCCTAATTCAAATTATAGTAATAATTCTCAAAAACAAACCCAGTTAAATGATGTTTTTAGTTTTGAAAATGCCACTTATGCCACAGCAACATTTTATGCAAAATGGGATATTGAAGCAGATTATGATTATGTAGAATTTATGATCTCAATTGATAATGGATTAACATGGACACCACTTTGTGGTAAATATACTAATGTTGGAGTAAGTGCTCAAGATAACGGTCAGCCTTTATATGATGGAACGCAAAATACTTGGGTGTTTGAAGAGGTTGATTTAAGTAATTACTTAGGCGAAACCAATGTGCAGTTCAAATTCCGTTTAGTAACCGACCAAGGTGTAACCGCAGATGGTTTTGCATTTGATGATTTTTCTATTTTAACAGATGCTAATTCAACTGGAAATATTGGGATTGAAGACTTAACAGCAGAGCAATTTAATCTTTATCCTAATCCAGCTAATAATAGTGTTACTATTTATACCACACCAAATGTTAAAATTAACACCATTAATATTTATAATAGCCTTGGACAAAATGTAAAAACTTTAAATGGAGGCAATAGCAATAAAGCCATTGTTAATGTTTCAAATCTTGACAATGGTGTTTATTTTGTAAGAATTTTAATATCAAATAAACAGGTAATTACTAAAAAGTTTACTGTTAAAAAATAGGTTTAAAAACAATCCCGTCCTAAACGTTTTTTGAAATAACACCTAAAGTCTTGATTTTATTTACAATTT
>CAYQRJ010000045.1:5599-12723 GCA_964419855.1 uncultured Crocinitomix sp. | reverse complement strand
TTAATTGCATTATAATATTTGTTGTTGCTGAAATGATGAATTCTATGCCTAAGGCAATAACTATAAAACCAATGATTCTAGATAGGGCATTGATACCTGATGCACCTAAAAGCTTTACTATAATGTCTGAACTGTTTAAAATTAAGAAAATAATAATTGTAACACTTAGCATTGCTAAAATAATAATCATTACATTATTAAACCCATCATACTCTTGATTGTAATTAATCAGTAACGATATAGTACCAGGACCAGCTATCATTGGCAAAGCCAAAGGAGTTAGTGATATTTCCTCTCTCGTTTCAATATCCTTTTGAACACGTTCTCTTTTTATACCTTTATGTTTGCTAAATTGACCTGTTAAAAGTGCAAATCCAGATGATGTAATGATTAACCCTCCTGCAATTTTTAATGAATTTAAACTGATACCAAAAAATCTTAGTAAATAATCGCCTACATAAAAGGAGATTAACAAAATAACCAAAACATTAATTGAGGTTTTTAGTGCAATTTTTTTTCGTTCAATTTTTGTGTTTTCATTTGTTAAACTTGTAAATATTGGCACTGTTCCAAGAGGATTCATTACTGAAAATAATGCGCCAAACGTCATAAAAAATAATTCCATAGTTTTTTTTGCAAAGGTCTATATTCGTTTAACTTTTCAATTCATTTTAATATTATAGTTAGTTTAATTATCTGTTATGAAAGTAAATTTTTTGTTAAATAATTTGGTTAATTCATAAAGTATTTAGATATTTGTCTAAATAACTAAATAATTCAATCACATGAATGCCATATTTAAAGCATTAAATGACGAAACTAGGCGTAGAATTATTGAATTACTACGAGAAAAAGATATGAATGCAGGTGAGATTTCAGAAGAATTTAATATATCAAAACCAAGTATATCTCACCATTTAGACATATTAAAAAGAGCTGATTTAATTACGAGCGAAAAAAAAGGGCAATTTGTTAACTACTCTTTAAATACAACCATAATTGAAGATTTATTAAACTGGATATTAACTATAAAAAAATAAAAAGATGAAGTTTGAAATTAAAAAAGAATTACCAATATTAATCATTGTAGCCATTCCATTTGTGTATTTATATACTATTTGGAATAAATTACCAAATAAAGTTCCATTGCCTTGGGATATAAATGGTGAGGTAAACAGATATGGAGATAAATCAGAATTAATCCTTATTCCTTTTATTTTACCCTTTTTAGTTTATGTTATTTTTTTGCTTATTCCTTTAATTGACCCAAAAGGTAAAATTAAAAAGATGGGACGAAAATTTCAGAGTTTAAAATTAATTTTAACTCTAGCCATGTCTTTGTTAGCAATTTTTATTATTCATTCAGCTCTTTTTAAAGAAATGGCAAATCCTAATGTCATTTTGTTAGGAATTGGTATTCTATATTTAGTTTTAGGTAATTATTCTAAGACTATAAAACCCAATTATTTTATTGGTATTAGAACTCCTTGGACATTAGAAAGTGAGCAAGTTTGGACCGATACACATAAAATGGCAGGTAAGCTTTGGTTTGTTGGTGGATTTTTAGTAGTTATTTTTAGTTTAGTATTGAATTATCAATTAAATATGAAAATATTTCTGGCTATAACTCTTGTAATAACCGTTGTTCCTATAATTTATTCTTATTTAGCATTCAAATCACATAAAAAGCATCACCTAAACACTTAAATCAATATAAGCACCATTTAAAATTAAAATCATCCGTTTGTCACTTAATAGTTAATAGTTTTGTTGCTAGAATTAAAATTTAAAATGATGAGAATAGTAAAAGTAGTTAGTTTAATGATGCTAACAATGGTAATTTTAGGTGTTTTTAATCCTGTATTTTGCAATAGCGATTTGCCTAAATCAAATATAAAAATTGAAACAAATAATGATGCCCATAAAATAAATATTACCAACAATACAAATTGGGCAATAGATGTTTACACCATTTTTAGTATGGATGGTTCAATTGTTAGTAGTGGAATTATAAGTAACACAGAACAATCAATTAATGTTTCAGAGTTAAATTCAGGAATATATTTTATAACATTATATACCAAAAATCAAGAATTAATAACCAAAAAGTTGATTGTTAAATAACACATTTTTTTTTATTTTATAGATTAATAAAAGCATTCAAAAATATTTTGAGTGCTTTTTTTATTGAAATGATTATATTTGAACCTTAAAAAACAATTTGAAACCAAACAAAAAAATATATTTTGCTTCTGATTTTCATCTAGGAGTTCCAACTTACGAAACAAGCTTAGCTAGAGAAAAAAAAATAGTAGCTTGGTTAGATAGCGTTAAACAAGATGCAGAAGAAATATTTTTACTTGGAGATGTTTTTGATTTTTGGTTTGAGTATAAACATGCTATTCCTAAAGGTTTTGTTAGATTACAAGGGAAAATTGCCGAATTAACAGATTCTGGTATAAAAATTCATTGGTTTTTAGGTAATCATGATATGTGGATTTTTGATTATATCCCTAAAGAATTAGGTGTTGAGCTTCATCAATCTGAAATTGAAAAAACATTTAATGGACAATTATTTTATATTGGACACGGAGATGGGCTTGGACCAGGAGATAAGGGATATAAATTCATTAAAAAAGTATTTCGGTCTAAAATAAGTCAATGGTTTTTTGCAAGGTTACACCCTAATTTTGGTATTGGATTAGCCAATTTTTGGTCGCGTAAAAGTCGTAAATACACAGGAGATGCTGATGCAAAATTTTACGGTGAGGAGAAAGAAATGTTAATCCAATATTGCAAACGAAAAGTACAAGAAAAACCTTATCATTTTTTTGTGTTTGGACACCGTCATTATCCTTTAGATTTTAAAATTAATGAACATAGCCGTTACATCAATACAGGTGATTGGATATCTTATTATACTTATGCTGTTTTTGATGGAGAAAAAATGGAACTAAAAACTTTTGAGTAGTTTGGTTTGCTATTCTTTTTTATTAGGTTTTCTCAATTCAAAATTTGCGCCTAAATAAACTTTTCTAACTAGTTCGTCTGCTGCTAATTCTTCTGCTGTTCCTTGTCGTAAAATACTGCCTTCAAATAATAAATAAGTTCTGTCTGTAATGGCTAAAGTTTCTTGCACATTATGGTCGGTGATGAGTACACCAATATTTTTTTCTTTAAGTTTAGACACTATTTGTTGAATGTCTTCTACTGCAATGGGGTCAACGCCAGCAAAAGGCTCATCTAATAAAATAAATTGTGGGTCGGTGGCAAGGGCACGAGCAATTTCTGTTCTTCTACGTTCACCACCAGATAAAGACTGTCCTAAATTGGTTCTAACGTGATTTAAACCAAATTCAGAGATTAATAATTCTAATTTTTCTTCTCTTTCTTGTTTAGTTTTATTGGTTAATTCGAGCACAGACATAATGTTGTCTTCAATAGACATTTTTCTAAATACAGAGTTTTCTTGAGGTAAATATCCAATACCCAATTGAGCTCGTTTGTACATGGCTTGGGTGGTAATTTCCTTATCATCTAAATACACATGACCGTCATTGGGTTTAACTAATCCTACAATCATATAAAAAGAGGTGGTTTTACCTGCGCCATTAGGACCTAAAAGTCCAACAATTTCTCCTTTATTTACTTCAATACTTACCCCTTTTACAACTTGCCGTCCTTTGTAAGATTTTTTTATGTTGTCTGTTCTTAATTTCATCTATTTAAAAATCACCTGTAAATGTAAATTTTACACCAAATTTAGTAACATTTGGCGAATTGAGGTAAGTTAAACGCCAAATTGCATCAATTCTTATAAATTTAAAAATATTTTCTACACCAGCCGACACTTCAATATAAGGTTTAGTCATAGATAAAGTGCTGGTGTAAGTTGGTAAAAGCATTTCAGATAAATGTTTGTTATCAAAAGAACCTACTACCGCTTTACCTCCATAAACTAAACGCCATTTTAATCGCCTAACAAGCGGAATTTTATCTAAAACAAATCCTTGTAGCTTGTGTTCAAATGTAACGCCAACCCAAGTGTCACTAACAAACTCATAATACCTTAAAAGATTAAAACTTTTAGTTTGCAAATAAAATGTTTGGTTACCTTGATGAATGTTTAAAAAAGGATAGGGTAATGTGCCAAAAATTTTACCTCCGTAAATGGTATAATTTAATCGCCCCCAAAAACCAATTTTAGGGCGGTGGTCAATAATAAAATCAAATCGGTTAAAAGTGTATTGACTACCTAAAATACCTTTAATGCCTAATGTATGTGTTAAACTGATGATGGGGTAAACAGAGCCTAATGACAAACGGTCAAAATTACCATTAATAAATTTTTCATCTTTGGTGTACATTATTTGGTTACGGATTTCAAAAGAAGTCACATTGTTGATTCTAATTGTATCTCCTAACTGATTAACTCTTTCATAAATAGAATTGCCAAGAGGTGTAAAGCTTTTCCATTCAATAGCCGAAAATGTTCTTAAATCAATGGCGTAATCTTTTTCTAAAGAGATGGATGCTTTATCTACAAAGGTTAGTTTATCTAGCGGTCCTAAAGAAAATAAAGTGGTAAATGAATTACCAATATCTCCTAAACGAGAGGATAAACCCAATTGTTGAATTTTTTTGTTATAAGCCAATCTTAACATTGTTCTAGGCGAACGCTTTAAACGCCAACGGTATGATGCACCATACTTAAATCTTTTATCACCAAAACCATAAATAACAAAGGCATTTAGTTTGTGTTTGGTACTAAATTTATTAGAGGTTCTAATGTTAAACATCATTCTGTGTCCCTCTACAGTGTTACGATTGTATATAGAGTAAAGGTTTCCCAATTCAACATAACCAGTTTTCCAAAAACCTGTGTACATAACATACGACATATTTTCGTAAAATTTAAAAGTTTTGTTGTCTTTTAATGAGTCTATCATTTCAATTACACCTGCTTCTCTTTTATTTAAGGTGTCGTGTCTTATTTCTTCCCATTTTTTAGGGTCTTTTATTTTTGCTGAATCTAAAATAACAACATCTTCTACATAAAAATCAAAATCTTTAGGTTGATTGATAACAAAATCTTTACGGTAAACGTTTTTATGAACAAATACTCCCATTAAGTTTTGTTTTTTAAAATCATTAAATAGTTTAAATTCAGCAAAAATTTCTTCTCTATCAACTAAATAAACAGATGAATCTACCAATTTAAAATGTTGTTCCACGGTAAAATCTGACACAAAATTTAGGTTGACATAATCTGGAATTTGTGCCTCAATTTGTTTAACGGCATAAGTGTCAACTGTAATCCACATATCGCCAATAAAAACAGCATCTCCTCTACGTCTTGGTCTAAAGGCAATATGAAAACACTCCACGCCGTCTAAGGTGTCGTGCCCCATAATGTAATATTTGTAAAAAGCACGTCCAGTTGGGGCAATAGGGCTTAAAAAATCTTTACCAAAAAGCGCAATGTAATTATCATAAATATTTACATTTTGGTTCATATCTCCAGTAAATTGCTGAACTTGTAAATTTTCTATTCCAGTAACGTTAGTTGCTTTAATAATTTCCTTTTTCTGTTTAGGAGATTTTTTATAGTAGTATTCAGATACGGCTTCACTTAATAAAATGGGTAAATAATCTTTTCCGTTTAATGTGTCAATGTAATCAACAATAAATTTAAAGTTTTTTATCATATCAATGTCTTCAGGATGCTCGCCTAAATTGGTTAATGAAAATTGCATTTTGTTGTACACTTCATATTGATAAGCTGATAATTTTTCGGGGTCGTTTTGCTTGCGGTGATTATTAATTTCTTTTAAAATATCAAATGCTGGATTCTTTTTTTGAGCAATAACTTCAACTTCATTTAACAATACAGGTTGTAAATAAATTTTTAAATCTAATCTTTTTTCTGGAGGAGGAATGGGAATGGTAAGGGTTTGAAATCCTACAAAAGAAAAAGAAATAGAGTCTGCTTTATGAGTGGTGAAAACGGTGAAATCTCCTTTAAAATCAGATATACCTCCATTGGTGGTTCCTACAAATAAAATTTTAGCAAATGCTATGGGTTCATTAGTAACGGAATCTATCACTGTACCTGATATTTTTACCTGAGTAAAACTCAAAAAAGTGAGTTGAACAAAAAATACAGTGAGTAGTTTTTTCATAAAATTAAGTTGAGGTTTCTTCTAAACGTTTTTTCTTTTCAATTCGTTTGGCTATAAAAATCCCAAATTCGTACAATATCATTATAGGTATGGTAACCACTATTTGCGTAAATACATCTGGCGGAGTAATAATGGCAGCTAAAATTAAGACAACAACAAAGGCGTGTTTGCGGTATTTTTTTAAAAAATCAGCAGTAATTAAGCCTATTTTAGAAAAAATCATTATTAAAACTGGTAGTAAAAATAAAACACCCGTTAGTAAAATGGTAGATACAATGGTTGAAATAAAATCACCAATAATTAATATGTTTTTAATTTTTCCAGTTAAATCAAAATTACCTAAAAAGTTAACGGTTAAGGGAGCAATAACGTAATAGCCAAATAAAATTCCAATAAAAAATAAAATACTTACAAACCAAGTAATGCCCCTAACCGATTTTAATTCATTTTTTTTAAGACCTGGTTTTATAAAACCCCATAATTGCCAAAATATAAAAGGAAAAGCGGTAATGATGCCACCAATTAAAGCCATTTTTATTGATGTTCCAAACTGTCCAGCCAATGAGGTGTTTTGGAAATCTACTTCTACATCATTAAAACAAACATTAAAATTATCACAAGCCCATTTAAAAGATGGAAAATCACCTTTTGATAACCTTAAAAAAATGGTGTCAACAATCCATTCTCTAAAAATAAATATTACAATACCAAAAACAATAATAGCAATAGAGGCTTTTACCAATCGCCACCTCAATTCTTCAAGGTGACCGATAAACGTCATTTGTTCTTGATTATCCATTTATAGTTTTAGTAGTTTTAAATGCAAAAATACATTTTATTTTTTTGGTATTTTTATTTTTGTTGTATTACTTACCAGCGAATAAAAATATTTGTTTTTAGCCGATTTTAATTTAGACAATACTTTTGATTGATAATCAGTAT
>CAYQRJ010000045.1:0-5499 GCA_964419855.1 uncultured Crocinitomix sp. | reverse complement strand
TATTTGTTTTTAGCCGATTTTAATTTAGACAATACTTTTGATTGATAATCAGTATTAATTAACCAACTATTGGCAAGATGATTGAGTTGTTCTAACCACACATCCATTCTTTTTTTTGCAAGTATTATGGTGTAAAAATCAATTTCGTTGAGTTGAGGTAGTTTTGCTTTGGCTTTTACATAATACTTACCATATTTTTCATTAAAATTAAACGGAATCATATTGTTTCTAAACGTGGTGATTTTAGCATTTATAAAATCTGAAATATCTACTCTATAAAGATAAACACTACCTGTTTGTTGGTTGTCTTTATTGTATGTAATGGGGTGGTTTAAAGAGTCTCTGTAGTACAACGGTGATTCTCCTCCTAAAATTCCACCGCCAACGGCATTTAGTTTTAATTTTTTATTGGTTTTACCCAGTGCCCAAAATAATTCCATAATTTGAATAGAATCTGAAACGGTTATGTTATTATTTACTTCATTACCATTTACCTCTTTAAACAGGGTGTATTTTAATTGAGGATTTGGGTAACTAACGTTCAAATGAACAAATACTTCTTCAATAGTTTTAGAAAAAACTTTTTCGCCAAAAGCCAGTGTAATGATTTCAAAATTATCAGTTTTTCCGTTTGGATAAAATGTAAAATTTTGTTTAAAATAATTAAAAGATGAGCCGTCATCAAAGATATAATTGCCTTGTTTGTCTTTTTTATATTCAACAAAAGTATGGCCAACATTTTTTTTCATTTGATCTAATAACGTTTTGTAGCCAGCTAATATGTCAAAGGCTTCTTCTTTTTCAATTTTAAGTTCTTTTAAAGTTCTCATCTCATTTTCAAGTTGAGTATTAAGCGCTACTAAACGGTTTTGTAATTGTTGCTTTTTCTTAGCTGTTCCTGTTGGTTTTTGAGTAGGATGACCTTGTCCTGCTTGGTCAGATTTTCCTAAATCTTTCTTTTTAATTTTTTTCTTTTTGATTTTTGGATTTTTAGTAGCCGCTGGTTCATACCTAATTTCATTAAGTTTTTTTTCGGTGATTTTAATTTTTAATCGGGTAACTTCAATACGTTCTTCATATTCAGCTATCCAATAATCGTAGCCTTTTTTACCATAAATTTTCTCATTCAAATCAGCTATATGAATATTTTCTAATTCGTAAAGTAATCGCCAATAAGTACTCCCTTCACCATAAGTTGAATCAGGAGAGACATATCTATTTTCTTCTTTCTCATTGTTGCCATATAATATATAAGAATTCCCCCCTTTTAAAATAACAATAGTGGTTTGTCTTTCGGGATGATAACTCCATACATCAACGTGAATTTGAGTAGGAAAAACGGGATGAGTGATTAATTTTTTTGTAGGATTATGCAATGTTTTTAACTCAAGTTCTTTAGTCTTTTTATTTTTAATGAGTTTAGTGTCAAAATTAAACAAGGCTTTTGGGTCGGGTAGGGCACGGCTGTATTTACTTCTAAACACATTTTCTAATTCAGAATAATTATCTCCATCTCCTGCAGCAATTAAATAATTAATATATTTATCAATTTTCCCACCCAACAGTTTAAAAATTTCAAGCGAACGGTTAAGTATATATTTTTCTTGTGCTGTATAAATAGAACGTATAATTAGCAATTGATCGTTTTCGGAAAAACCTGAATTTTTTATGGAAGCAATTTTTTCGTTTATAGATAAGTTAGGCGCATAATACCTTTGGATTGAAGTGGCTAATTCATAACTGCCATTACTTAGAGTTTTAACGGCTGCTTGTGGAGCAGATTCAACAATGTATTTTTCAAATTGTTTTAATTTTGGTTTTAAATACTTAAACTTTGCTTTTTCCGATTTTCTGAATTGTAAAACCAAATCCAGCTCCCAAATGGCATAATGGGTAGCCAAATCAGCCAATAAACCATTGTTTTTTCGGCTAAATTCTGTTTGGTGTAAAATTAATTTTGTAGAATCTTCAACAATTTGTTTTTCAACATAAGCGTAATCGGGTAGGGTATCATTAATCATAGGAATAGAATCTGTAAACTCAAACAAGTGTAAAAATTCTGGTTTTAAGTTTTTAATGTTTCTACTAACGTTGTAGAAAAAAGCCTTTTGTTTGCCTGTCATCTCATTCCAAGTTGATTGAGAATAACTTAAAAAAGATAAAAAAATAGTAAAAAATATAAATAACGTTTTCATTAAACTTTAATTTGTTGGTAAGATTAGCAAAACTACAAAAGTTTTTTATTAAATTTGGACTGATAATTGCTAAAAGGCAATTAGATATTAACAAAATTATTAATAAAAAAGAAAAGAAAATGTTTGATTTAAACGAATTAATGAAAAATATTGATTTAGGTGATGTATTATCTAAATTCAATTTAGGAGAAGCAGAAAAGAAAAAAGTAACAGAAAGTGCTTTAGAAGCTGTAACTTACAGAACTAAAAAAGAAGCAGCAAGAGGTAATCACAGCATATTAGAAAATTTATTTTCGCAGGATAGCAATACGCCTGATGCTGATAATGTAGCCAAAAAATTGGAGGGAGATTTAGCGTATAGTTTACAAAACAAAGCTGGTATGTCATCAGGAATTGTAGATTCTATAAAATCTGCTGTAATGTCTAAAGTGTTAGGCGGATTTATGAATACTGGTGGAAAAGGAGGAAAAGGCATTTTAGACGGTCTTTTAAACAGTGATATGTTAAGTGGTTTTTTAGGAGGAAATAGCAAGTCAAACTCTAAAGGAGGAGGAATGATGGATACCATCTCGAATTTATTCGGAAAATAATTTAATGTAAATAAAGTTTTTAACAAAGGCAATTGAGTAAATCGGTTGCCTTTGTTGTGTTTTAAATGTATATTATTTTTATCTTTGATGTGATTAAAACTGATTTATCTTGGAAACAAAATACGACATAGAAAAAGAACGACATCAAATTTTAAATGCTTACAAAGGGTTATTAAGAGCAAGTAAACCATATAGACGTACAAAAGAAGACACTAAACTAATCCGTAAAGCTTTTGATATAGCGGTAGATGCCCATAAAAATGACAGGCGTAAATCAGGAGAACCTTATATTTTTCATCCCATTGCAGTAGCTCGTATTTGTACTGAAGAAATGGGGTTGGGTACAACAAGTATTGTTGCAGCATTATTACACGATACGGTTGAAGATACACACATCACCTTGCAAGATATTGAAGATAATTTTGGATTAAAAGTCCGTAAAATAATTGATGGTTTAACTAAAATACCTGATGTTTCAGATGAAAACGTATCCTTGCAAGCCGAAAATTTTAGAAAATTAATTTTAACCATTTCTGATGATTTAAGGGTGGCTTTTATTAAAATTGCCGATCGTTTGCATAATATGAGAACACTTGGTTCTATGCGACCAGATAAACAATTAAAAGTAGCTTACGAAACTGAATTTTTATATGCACCACTGGCTCACCGTTTAGGATTTAATGCCATTAAAAGTGAATTTGAAGATATTATTTTTAGATATAAAGAGCCCAAAATTTACAAAGAAATTGAAAGTAAAATTGAGAAATCTAAAGAAGTCAGACAACGATTTATTACTCAGTTTATTCATCCCATTAAAACAGCTTTAACTGCTGAGGGATATAAATTTAAAATTAAAGCCCGTTACAAAACCATTCCTTCAATTTACAAGAAAATTAAAAACAAAAATGTTGAGTTTGATGAAATTTACGACATTTTTGCCATTAGAATCATTATTGATGTGCCACCCGAAAGAGAAAAATCTTGTGCTTGGCGTGTGTATAGTATCGTTACAGATTTCTACCAACCCAATCCTGATAGATTAAGAGATTGGATTTCTATCCCTAAAGCCAATGGATACGAATCTTTACACACTACTGTAATGAGTCCAAGTGGAAAATGGGTAGAGGTTCAAATTCGTTCTACCAGAATGGATGAGATTGCAGAAAAAGGATATGCTGCGCATTGGAAATATAAAGAAGGAAATACATCACGCTCAAGCTTTGACCGTTGGATAGGCGAAATTAGAGATTTACTTGAAAATCCAGAAACTAACGCCATAGATTTTATTGATGATTTTAAACTCAACTTATTTTCTGATGAAATATTTGTATTCACTCCTAAAGGAGAGCTAAGGGTTTTGCCTAAAGGAGCTACAACATTAGATTTTGCTTTTGATATCCACTCGCAAATAGGAATGTCTTGTATTGGTGCTAAAGTTAATGGTAAACTAATGCCTTTAAGTCATCAATTAAAAAGTGGCGACCAAGTAGAGGTAATTAAATCTTCAAAGCAAAAACCTAAGCAAGAATGGTTAAAATTTGTAGTAACTGCACGAGCTAAACAACGTATAAAATCAGCTTTAAAAGATGAAGAAAAGAAAATAGCCGCAGATGGAAAAGAAATTTTACAACGAAAATTTAAACAACAAAATATTGAGTTTAATAGCGAAAATGTTAGTGTTTTACAAAAGGTTTACAAAATTAATAATGCTACCGAACTTTATTATCAAATTGCTAAGGGTAAATTAGATTTAAAAAAGATAAGAGAACTTGAAGTCAATAATAAACAACTTGTTTTACCTAAAGTTGAACAGGTAACAAAACTAAACCCCAATTCTTTAAAAAATATTATTTCTTGTGTTGATAGTAAAAAAGACACCATTATTATTGGAGAAGATTTTAAAGATTTGGAATACACTTTAGCAAAATGCTGTACGCCAATACCAGGTGATGATGTATTTGGATTTATTACAAAAACAGAGGGCATAAAAATTCATAGAACCAATTGTCCTAATGCTACGCAAATGATGTCAAATTATGCGTATAGAGTTATAAAAGCCACTTGGCAATCGCAAAAATTAAAAGAACGTTTGGCTGTGCTTAATGTTAAAGGTATTGATGATATGGGAATTGTAAATAAAATAACCTCTATCATCTCTCACGAACATAATATTAATATGAAATCTATCTCTTTCAATTCGCATGATGGTATTTTTGACGGTAAAATTGAATTGTTTGTGTATGATACCGAGCATCTTGAAAAATTAATTACCCGATTTGAACAAATAGAGGGTGTTCAATCGGTTGAAAGAGAATAATGGATTTTTTTTCGTTAGGTTTAATTGGATTATTTGCAGGTACTTTTATAGCCGCTACTTTATTGCCCTTGCCATCAGAAGGACTTTTAATTGGCTTTTTAGAATTGGGGTATGATCATTTACCTGTTATTGCAGTAGCTACATTAGGTAATTTTTTAGGTGGATTTACCAATTATTACATTGGCTATTATGCTGGTGCCGATAAAATGATAAAACGCTTTAAACTTAATCAAAGAAAATTAGCCCATTGGCGTTTAAGATTGTCTAAATGGGGTGTGTGGTTAGGGTTATTATCTTGGCTACCTTTTGTTGGCGACCCAATGGTAGCAGCATTAGGGTTTTTTAAAGTTAAAATTTTGCCTTTGTCTGTAATGATGTTTATAGGAAAACTTTTACG
>CAYQRJ010000044.1:0-12754 GCA_964419855.1 uncultured Crocinitomix sp. | reverse complement strand
TTAACAAATATAATTAAAAATAAACCCCCATAAAAATAATATCATCTGTTTGTGGTTTATTTTTCATCCAGCTTTCAAAAGACTCAATGATATAGGTTTGTTGTTCCTTTTTGTTTAAAGAAACTGCGTTGTTTAAAATTGTAACAGTTTGTCTGATACCAAATTTTTTATTATTCTCTCCTCCAAATTGATCAGTAAATCCGTCTGAAAACATATAAATACAATCATTTGGTTTAATGGAAAAACGGTGCAGTTGATAGGGCATAATTAAGCCAAAATCTTGTTCGCCAATTGAACGTTTTTCGCCTTTAATTATTTTTAATTTCCCTTCATTATAAATAACAATAGGTCTTTTAGCAGAGGCAACCAACAACTCATTAGTTTCCATATCAAACTCACACAAAATCATATCCATACCATTATTTGTATTGTCATCAACAGAATGTGTTTCGAGTAAAATTTTAACTTCTTTATCTAAACTTTCTAAAATTTGGTCAGGTGTTTGCCATTTGTCTTGTGCTTCATTTATTCTATAAATATCTCGTAAGGCCACAAAACCAATTAAACTCATAAAAGCACCTGGCACACCGTGTCCTGTACAATCAACACAAGCAAATATTTGTTTTGATCCGCATTGGTTTATAAAATAGAAATCGCCACTAACCACATTACGGGGTTTAAAATAAATAAATGAATTGGGAAAAACTTGGCTTAAATGCCTTTTAGGAGGAAGGATGGATTTTTGGAGCTTTAAGGCATAATTAATACTAGACATTAAATCTTTATTAATTATTTCAATTTTTTTAGCACTTTTAACAACTTCTTCTGTTTTAATGTCTAACTCTTTTTGAATGGTTGCTTTTTGTTTTTTTAATCGTTGAATTTTAAACCAAAAGAAAGAATAAATAATGCCTATAAGACCAAATAAAACCAACAAAAAGAACCACCATTTTTTCCAAAAAGGTTTGGCAATAATAATTCTAACAAATGTTTCATCATTTAACGTTTGGTTAGAGTTTAAATAAGCTTTCACTCTAAACACATATTCTCCGTCTTGTAATTTACTATAAGTAGCACTTGTTTCTTTTGATGGTTTAGAAAATGATTCATCATACCCCTCTAACATATATTGATAAAAAATATGTTCAGGGTCTTGTAATGAAATACCTATAAAATTAAAATTAACTCTATATGTACCATAAGGGAGTTGCAATGTGTTTTGAATTTGATAGGATTTATCGTTAATAATGATATCGGTTAAATTAATAATTGGATAAATTTTATTTTGAATATCTTTTTTACTATCAAATCTTATAACGCCTTCTTCAGTTCCTATCCATAAATAATTTTTTTGATCTAAAAACATAGCCCTTTTATTGACTTGGCTACCAACACCATCATTACTGTTATAAATGCTAATTTTGTTATGATTTTCTGGGTCTATATTACTTAAACCATTTCTGTGTCCTACCCAAATTTTATCATTAGCATCTGCTTCAATGGCATAACAATAATTTGATAAAAGACCATTAAGGGTAGTAAAAGAAAAAATTGAATCGTGCGACAACTTAAATACGCCGTTTTCTGCAGTTGATAGCCACAAATTACCATTAGAGGTTTCTGTAAAATCTATAATTTTAAGCTCTCCAGATTCTATCAACTCAATTTCTTGAATAGATGAGTTTTCTATAACAAAAAGATTTCTACTATAAGTCCCTAAAAAAAGTCTTCCATCTGTAGTTTTATAAATAGATTCAATGGCATTGTGATCTATTCCGTCTTCAGTTGTTAAAACGGTAGTTGATTTTGCATTTTTATCATAAATAATTAACCCGCCATTTGTTGCAATCCAAATTCTGTTTTTTTCTACATAAATATCATTAATTTTATTTTGTGTATTTCCAAATTTCCACTCTATTTTAGTAAACTTTTTGTTAGGTAAACTATATTGATACAAACCATTAGTTTGAGTGCCTATCCATAAAACAGAATCAAATAATTGTAAGGCTGTTATTTCATCATCAATAAATTTATTTTTAGAATTATACAATATAGAAGAATCATTAGGTAAAACCTCTAATAAACCGTTTTTTGTACCAAACCATTTAATATTATTATAGACTTGAATAGATGTAACATCATTATTTTTTAATTGGTTATAAAATAAAAAATATCTTTCTGTTAAGGCAAACAAACCAGAGCCAAAAGAACCAATCCAAATGTTATCTTCTCTATCTTGAAAAATTGATTGAATATAATTGGTAGGCAAACCATTATTTTCGTTATAGTAGTCAAAATCAGGCTGATGGGTTAGATAATTACTAATTTTGACCACACCTGCTCCTGCTGTTGCCAACCACAAATCTTGTGCTTTATCTTCTATAATTTGTTTAATGGGAAAAGCAATGTTTAAATTTTTTACTACGGGAGTTATTTCTAAATCATTTTCTAAAATATTTAAAAACAAAAGTTCCCCACTATTGCTGCCTATAATTATTTTGTTATTGTGTGTAATTATAATAGAGGTCACTTCTATTTCTGACAAGGTTTGTTTGATTTGCCATTCATTTTCTGACTGCTTAAGAAGTTGCAATCCATTATTTCCTGATAACAATATGGTTTTTTTATCTACAATTTTAAACGTATAAAACAAATCTTGATTAAATTTACCTAAAGGTATGGTTGTTTTATTTTTATAAATAAATAACCCTTCATTTTGTGAGATAAAATAAACCTTATCATTAATGGATTCAATGCCATTAATAGAGCTTTGAATATTTTTATCAGTATTTACTTTTTCAAAAGAATTATTAACGAGTTTAGTGATTGTTCCGTTATTATGACCAAACCACAGTTCACCTTTTTTAGATTTATGGCTACTTACAATAATATTTTCTGAAAGCCCATCTTTTTGATAAAAAGGTGTTATTTTTTTTCCATCAAATTGATTTAGCCCCTCACCTGTTCCTACCCATAAATAACCTTTGTTACTTTGATTTATGGTGTAAACAAAATCTTGCGACAAACCATTTTTTGATGAATACTGATGAAACTTAAATGTTTGTGACCAACCATTAAAGCCAATCAATATTACTATCAAAAAAAATAACTTAGACATAAAAAAATTTTATCTTTTCATTTTAATGGTTGTACTTGGTTTAGGCACTCCTCCAATGGGTATAACGTAAAATGGTAAAGCATTATCATATTGGTTGGTAATATACAAAGTTACATTGTTATTTTTAGCAGGATGCGCTTTATTTTTATGCATTTGTAAGTCAAAAGTTGATTCTTTTTCTTTTTCTAAAACTTTATGTTCACTTTTTCCCCAGTTATTATTACCAGATTTATTAAGGTATATAGCATACCTTGCTTTGGTTACAAATTTAAAAACACCATCATCATCCCAATCAAAATTAGATTGTTTTACAGATATTACATTTTTATCGACATAAGGATATAGGTGAGAAACTTCTTTAGGGGAATCGTGCAATCTAAATGTGTATTCAAATGTAAAAGCATTTCCACCTTCTACAGCTTTATTTTCGTTTGGTTTTGTGCTAACAAAATATTTATAAAGATTTCCATCATCACCAGAAATGCCATCACAAATAATTTTAAAGATATAGCCTCCATAAGCTGGCATATATTCTCCTGATGTTGAGTTAAAAGGTCCAAATGAATACCATTTTTTATCGTAATCATTACTAAATGTTTTAGTTGCTAATAAATTTCCACTCTTGTAGTTACCAACAGGATTTACTTTTCGGGCATCTTTATTAGAAATACATCCTTTTCCTCCATATACGCTAAATTTTGTTTTAGTATTAAAAGCACCTTTTCCCTCATCATAAGCTCCGCCTGTACCTGGGTCATAAACTCTTATAAAAAAAGGACCTTTATGGGTTTTTGGAATAGATATAAAAAAGGTTTGTGAAAAATCATCATCTCCCCAAGATTTATCAGCATCAGACCCAAAAGTTACTAAAAAAGGTATGTTTTCAATTGGTGAGGGTATTGCTTGAGTAAAAGCAGTAGTCACCGCAAATAAAAATATCAATACATTAATTGTTTTCATATATTTTAAAATTAAATAGTATAAAATTAGTTTCATCAATATTCATGGCTGTTCTTTCAGTTAAAGATAATCTTTCACTCTCAATACCCGATAAAACTAAATACTTAAAAATATTAACCACTTTTTCTTTTAAAACATTATTATTTTGTTTAGCATCAAAGTAATAAATTATTGATAAAGTTAAGCTCGGATGTTTTTTCAAGAATCTTGCCAAGTAATTTAATTGTATTTTTTCATTTTCTGTAAGAATAACTGATGTGGTATTATTTAAAGGTTTTAAAGTAAATGTTTCTCCAATTTGTTGAGCATTATTTTCGGTATGTGATGCTTGATAAGCTACTCCAATTTTAGTCTTTAATAAATCAAACTCATCATTTAAATTTTTAACTCTATTTTTATCAATGCACACAATGGTTTTATACACACAATCAGTCACTTTAATGGTGTCTTCATATCCTACAACCCCTAACTGAACATTGTATTGTCCAGCTCGTTTAAAGGTATATGACACTTGGTCGCCTACGAGTTTTTTATTTTCAATTTCCCAAAAAAATGTTTTGTTTGATAAATAAGGCAAGTTAGATTCTAAAGCACTTAAATAAAACAGGGTATTAACTTGTACAGTATCTTTAGAGGTGATATAAGGTTGAATAACATTGTCTAAAGTAATATTCAAATGACTTTGGTCGTCATATTTAATGTGAGCAATGGTGTCTTCTACATCTAAAATAATTTCATAATCACCTGGTCCAGGGAAACAATACCTCACTTCAACCCCTTGTCTTTTTTCACCATTAATGGTCCATTTATAAATTAGTGCTTTTTGATTAGGTATAGTCACTGCTGATTCTTCATATAAAGTATAGCAAAAATTATCATCAATAATCGAATCACAATTTTTAAATTCTGGAAAATCATAATAAAATTTCCAAAGTTCATCTTTACCACTTCTGTTTGATGAGAAATAACCTTGCTCTAAAACTGAGGTGGCTATTAAAGAAAAATCATCAAAATTACTATTAATTGGAGGAGGCAATAGGGTTGGAGGACGATTTTCAGCTATGTTTGATTTATAAATATCTAATCCACCATATCCATTTCTTGCAGATGAAAAATACAACACACCATTAATTAATGTTGGAAAAAACTCATTTTCTGATGAATTAATATTGCTCCCCATATTAATTGGTTGACTCCAAACTCCTTTTATTTTAACTGATTTCCATAAATCAAACCCCCCAAATCCTCCAGGCATATTACTACTAAAAAATAATACATTTCCATCCTCACTTAAAGCTGGATGAGTTAATGAATAATTTGGGGAATTATAAATAAAGGATGAATCTTGTATCCATATCCCATTTTTATAGTTATACCCTACCAATTTTAATTTATTATTTTCTTTTTTTAAATTAATATAATTTTGAGAAATAAAACATTGTGTGTAATTTTTGTTGAACGTAATTGGACCGTCATTAAATTTAGTTTTAAATGTTTTTTCAAACGGTTTTAACGTTAAAGTATCTTTTTTATAATCATCTAAAATAAATAAATTGATTGGATATTTATTACTTTCATCTATAATTGTATGAAAAATTTCATCTTTTTTATTGGAACAAACAATTAGTTTATTTTTGTAGTAAACAGGAGAATATACTTCATAATCTCCTACAACATTAATTTTATTGACTGTTAAATCTTGAGCAAATGCGGTAGAGACCCAAACTATTAAACAATATGTAACAAGCTGTTTTACCATCCTAAAAATCGTGGGTTTGATACATTTGACTTTTTATATAAAAAATTATATTTTAAACTTATTTCGTGAGAACCGTAGGTGGCTTTATTTAATGTAGTTAATGGTGTGCCAAAAGAATACATAAAAGACAACTGTTCTGTAACCCCAATTTTTAAAAGAATTAACACCGATTCTATATAACGGTACGATACGCCAAAACTAAAATTTTTATGAAATTTTGCCATTAAATTAACATCAAACTGAAGGGGGTTTTTATAATGATACCTAAACAAAATAGAGGGTTTTAATTCTATTTTTGAACGATTAAACTTAATTAAATATCCCCCTCCAAATAGCAGGTTATATTTTTTAAAATCGTTAACAACTCTAATTTTATTGTTTTGATAGCTCTGACTTAAAAAATTAGGAAGAGAAAGGGTTAAAAACAGTTTTTTTGTATAGTAATGCATTCCGTAAGAAAAATCTGGCGAGATATAGTTGATTGTGCTTTTGTTAATTAAATTATCATTATCATCAGTTGATATAAGTGTATTTTCGTAAGAGGTGTAAAAATTAACTCCACCTGCAACTCCAAACACCAAATGTGAGTTTTTATTAAATTTTAAGTTATAGGAATAGCTTCCAAAAATTCCATTATTCTTTTCTGCTCCAATTTGGTCGCCATATAATTGAATACCGAAAGCCGATTTTAAATCTTTTAATGGGGCGTGAGCAGTTAAAAATTCTGTTTGAGGTGCTCCAGAAAAACCTACCCATTGCGCCCTATAAGAACCAACAATACTAAATGCTTGTTCATTTCCGGTAAAAGCAGGATTTAACGCTACTGAATTAAAAAAATACTGACTTTGTAAAGGTGCTTTTTGAGAAAAAACAATCTTAAAACTAAGCATAAATAATATGGTTATTAATTTTACTTTCACCTTTTAATTACAATAAATCCTTTATATATTTTGCCCTTTACTTTTATTAAATAAAAATAAGTGTCATTCATTAATTGATTCCCTTTTAAATCTGTTCCTTCCCAATTATTTTGATAATTTTCTGTTTTATAAACCAGTTGCCCCCAGCGGTTATATATTTCAACAGTATTCTCTAATAAATCTATGTTTTCTATGAATAAAACATCATTTTTAGCATCATTATTTGGGGTAATAATTTGTGGCACAACGATATCTTTAACTGTAATTAGTAAAGAATCATAAGAAAAAGGACAAATACTATCAGCAATAACCCAAATTAATTTATTATCTCCTAAATTTAGATTAGATATGTCTGCATTTGGGTCATTAACATCAGAAAATTGATAATTATTATTTCCTAACCAATAGGCATTTCCAATATAATTATCATTAGCATTTAGTATGGTTTCAAACTTAAACTCTAAAATTTGATCTTCACCAGCATAAGCTATTTGTGGTTCTTTAATATAAATGCCAATGGTTAATGTATCTGAACAATAGATTCCAGGCGTAATATAAGTAATATCGTGTTGCCCTATGGTTGATTGAAGTAAATTAATTTCTCCTGTTAAAGAATCAATAAAAACCACTCCCGAATAATTATAAAATGTTCCTCCACCTACTCCATTAATTACTGGTGTTGGATTATCATCTATTACACAAAATGCATTTTTATCAAATGCAAATGACGGATCTTCTTTGTTTTCGATAACAATAGTGTCAGATGTAGTGTAAGGGCAATTTACATCTGCGGTGGTATAATAAATAATGTGTTCTCCTACTGTTGTATTATCAATATCAATTTCACCTGTGGTAGGGTCAATAATAATATCTACATCACTTGCAAAACTACCTCCTTGAGAGCCAGTTACCACAGGAACAGGATTACTAAAAGAGGTGCAATAAGTAGATTGAGAATAATTAATTACTGCAGTATCTTGAGGTAAAATGGTGACAATAAAGACGCTATCATCAACACAATTTGGACCAGGGGTAGTGTATGTAATAGCGTGTGTGCCAACACCAGAGTTTAATAAGTCAATTTGACCTGTTAGTGTATCTACAAATGTAATGCCTGTTGAATTAGAAAATGTGCCTCCTGCTGTGCCTGTTATTGTAGGAAATGGATTATCATCTCTTTGACAAAAAGTAATGTCATTATAACTAAAATTTGCTACTTGATTTTCTACAATATAAACATTAAATGTACTTACTTTTGGACATAAATTACTTGGTGTAGTGTAAGTAATGGTATGAATTCCTGGAGATGATTGACTCAAATCAATTTGTCCATCTGATGATGGTGAACTCGTAAAAACTATTCCTGTTGAATTTGTAAACACCCCGTTAGGCGTACCTGATATGTTTGCAATTGGATTTGGATCTGCCTTACAAAACAAGGTGTCATTATACACAAAACTAGCATCTTCTTCAGGATAAATTGTTATATTAAAAACGCTGGTATCTTTACAATTAGGGCCGGGTGTAATATAAGTAATAACGTGAGTACCTATAGATGATGAATCTATTAAGATTATACCGTTAGAAGCATTCACAAAAACAATTCCAGATGAATTAGAAAAAGTACCTCCTGCTGTACCACTAATACTCGGATGAATAGAATCATTTTCTCCTTGACAATAATCTGACAAAGGATAAGAGAAAACAGAAAATTGTTCGGGTTCAATAATAATATTTAAAGTGCTATCATTAGAACACGTGCCTAGTGTAGTATAAGTAATTGAATGTGTACCTATAGGAGATGAATCTACAATAATATTTCCGGGTGTATTGCTATCAAATACAATTGATGTAGAGTTTGAAAAAATACCAGGCGTTGTGCCTTGAACTGAAACAATAGCATTTCCTCCTCCTTGACAAAACAGAGTGTCATTATAAGAAAAACTCGGATCGTCTAATGGTGTAATGGTTATAGATTTTGTACTATCATTAGGACAATTTGGACCAGGAGTAGTGTAAGTAATGGTATAGGTGTTGGGAGGTGATTGTGTCAAATCAATTACACCTGTACTAGCATCAAAAAGAAGCCCTGAAGACCCTGTAAAACTTCCATTTTGAGTACCAGAAATTATTGGTGTAAGATCATTACCATTTTCACAATAAGGTGAGCTAGGATAACTAAATGACGGGTCCTGTTCAGGGTTAATTGTAATGGTATAGGTGGCTGAGTTTTGGCAATTAATACCTGGTGTTGTATAAGTAACAACATAAGTACCTGGTGTTGAGTTAGCTAAATTAATTTCACCAGTTGTTGCATCAATAACTAACCCAGATAAGTTAGCTGAAAAAGTACCTCCTGTTGTAGTTGTACTACCATAAACAGGAAACGGATTAACATCTCCTTGACAAAAAGGAGAATTATAACTAAAAGTTGGTGTTTCTTCAGCAATAATAGTTACTGAAAAATTCTGTGATCTAGGGCAAAGTAACCCAACAGTGGTATAAGTTATGGAATGTAATCCTGGAGTGGTTGCACTTAAATCAATTAAGCCTGTTGTGTTATCTAAAAAAATTAATCCAGCATCTGACGAAAAAGTACCGCTTGTTACTATACCATAAGCATTAGGATCATTATCTCCTTGACAATAATGATTATATAAATAATTAAAATTTGGGTCATCAGCTAAATTAATGGTTAAATTAAATGTGTCTGTATTGGCACAAAAAGGACCTGGTGTGGTATAAGTAATTAAATGATTAATTGTTGTTGAAGCATCTAAATCAATTACGCCTGTTGTTGCATTTAAAGATGCCCCAGATGGGCTAGCAAAAACCCCTCCATTGACTCCTGTAATAGTTGGAACAGGGTCTGTTTCGTCATTACAATAAGATGAACTTGGGTAGGAAAAAGAAGGGTCTTGTTCTTGATGAATGTTAAGATTAAATGTACTGCTATTGGGACAGGGTCCATTAGTAGTATAAGTTATGGTATGTAATCCTATGGTTGAAGCACTCAAATCTATTAACCCTGTTGTGTTATCTGCAAAAATTAATCCTGCATCTGACGAAAAAGTACCGCTTGTTACTATACCGAAAGCATTTGGGTCAAGATCGCCCTGACAGTAATCAGGATATAAATAGTTAAAACTTGGGTTATCTTCAGCGTTAATTGTAAGGTTAAATGTGCTAGATTTTGGACAAGAGTTTGTAACTGGTGTTTGATAAGTGATGATATAAGTACCAGGAGTAGATGCACTAACATCAATTTCTCCTGTTGAGTTATCTAAAAAAACTAATCCTGTAGAATTTGACGAAAACGTGCCTCCACTTGTACCAGTAATAATTGCAGAAGGATCTGAACCGCCTTGGCAATAACTATTATTTTGATAACTAAAACTTGGATCATCATCTGGATTTATTGTTATTACTATAGTAGAATCCGTTGGACATAATCCGTTTGAATAAGTTACATTATAATTCCCTTGATTTGAATTGGCTAAATCAATTTCGCCAGAGGAAGCGTTTAAACTTAACCCTGGTGGGCTAGATGAAAAAGTACCTCCAGGAATATTAATTGTAGGTAATGGGTTTGTACCTCCTTGACAAAAAGAAGTTGTATCATATTTCCACCCCACATTAGGTAAGTTAAGCATAAAATCAGAAGACAAAGCATAGTCGTAGCCAGCAACAGTTGCCCCACTTGTTGCTACTCCGTCATCAGAAACATTAATTTGAATATTTAAATCAGAATTTTGGGTGCAAGTGCTAGATATTGTAGCATCAAAAGAAAAGGTATAAGCATAACAACTGTATTGTAAACCAACTCCATCACCCCAAGTTGGTGTAGGATTACTATGTGTAAAAGACCAATCAATAAAATTATTTACATTGTCATAAACAGCCGACCACTCGCCTTGTGTATTATAAAACCCTGTGTTTTGAGTTGGTAAATCAGGAGTTAAAGTTGAATTATTAATGTTGGTATAACAAGAGCCTAATTGTAAGTTAACCGAATCTAACCATTCGGCATTGTTAACATTTTTAATATAAATGGTATGCGATATGGTAACATTTTGACAAGGTTCTACAGTTAATACATTAGATCCGTTTACTGAGGCATAAATTCCATCATTATTGGTATCACTTCCACAATTAGATTCATCAAATTCAATTCCTGATACAATACAATCAAATTTTATATTATAATTGTCAATATGATCGGTTTGAGAATCTACCACAAAGAAATAAGTGCCTGGCCCACTGGCATAAAGTATAATTTGATTACTGTTATTAACTGTAAACGTTCCTGTTCCAATATCATATAAATATTCTTGTATGCAAGCGCCAGATGACGGACAGTTAGACCCAACCCAATAAGCATTAATTTGACTGTCGTTAGCATCAGTAGCATTGGTTAATGTTACTTTTATTTGGTAATTTCCATCAGGAACTGTTATTTGATAAAAAATATCTTCACCTGGTGTAGAGCTTGTAGAACAAGAAAAACCATTACCATTATTAATATGTCCTTGAGTTGTTTCATTAGTAAATAAGTCTCCACACGACACTACAGTTGGGTTAACCGTTGACATTACAGTTAAATCAAAGTTACAGGAATCTTTTTGACCATTCATGTCTGATACATAAATTTTTATAGGATACACCCCTGGAAACAAATTGGTTCCTGCTGCTGGTATTTGTGTATAAGTTAATCCACCTCCACAATTATCTGTTGCTGTTACTGATGATGTATAATCAATAAGGGTATAACTACAACTTGTATTTGCCATTACTAAAACATTAGACTGACAAGCAGTGATATTTGGTGGATTGCAAATATAAACCTCACTTCCCATATTATAAAAAGTACTAGGGTTATTAATTGAATTATAAGTGGTAATGATCCAATCTTGACTTCTAACAGAATTTGATATTCTTGCCTCATCTATATTACCTTCAAAATCATCTGCTGAATTTTCTTGACTTTCTCCTAAACGTAAATGAGATGTACTACCATTATCAGCATTATTTGAATACGAAATAGGTCCATCAATTAAAACCCCATTTTGATAAAAATACACCTTTTTATTTGTGGCATCTCTTGTTACAGTTAAAAGGGTGTATTGACCACTAAAAGTAACGGTATTGGTGGATGTTACATTATTGTCAAACCCAGCCCCATTTTCCCAATAAATATTCAACTGTCCTGTGCTTAAAATATTAAAATAATAAAGCGTATTTCTAAAAGGCATTTCACCAACATTACTACAAGTAATTAAAACGTTTTCTTTTGCCCCTGTTTGTAATGTTGGGTTTTTCACCCATGCGCTCACCGTTAAATCTCCTGTTATTTGAACGGCAGAGTTAGCAGAGGCTTCTAGATAAGTACCAGCTGTAAATTGCCTACCTTGGTCTGCAATTCCTGCAATAGAAGTAGTAGTAATATTATTACAATCAACTCCATTACTTGTTCCGTCAGTAAACTGGTTATTTAAGTGATAGACAGCCTTAAAGTTATTGTCCCAAGTGTTGGTTGTACTAGGGTCGGTTGAAATACTAGAATTTCCATAGTAAATTCTAATGGTAGTATTAACTAAGGCACTAACATTGGGCACTTGTACCCACATAGTTATTTCGCCTGTAACAGGATTGTAACTTTCAATTTGATGATTTAATTGGGTTGTTCCTGTAGCATCAGAAAATGCAATATCAAATCCGTTTATATTTTGAACTTTACCTCCATTTGAAACGCTTTTTAAATCAGAATCGGTATGAGAAATTAGAACAGGAAAATTAATATGATTGCCTGTTCCAGCAACCATTGAGCTTTGAATGGTTAACGTTTTGTAATATGAAAAACCAGGCAAGTTGGCAAAACTGAACTCACTAAAGCTCAAAAAAATAACTAAAACTAATATTTTATAAATTGGTTTCATTAGGGCAACAAAAATCAAAGTTACAATTTTTATACGATATTTTACAAAAATAGTTCTTTAA
>CAYQRJ010000043.1:0-12909 GCA_964419855.1 uncultured Crocinitomix sp. | reverse complement strand
TATTCAAGGAATTGAGTTATATCAAGCAACAGGCACATTTTTTCCTGAATTAACAGATTACCACACACAAGTACCAAACGCAAGTTTAGTTTTAAATACTTATTTAACACCAACGGTTGGTGCATCAGGTGCATTGTATGGGTTAATAATGGCTTATGCTTACTTATTTCCGAATACAGAGTTTTTATTGTATTTTGCTATACCAGTGAAAGCAAAATGGTTAGCGTTAGGTTTAGGGGTTTATGCTTTATACAGTGGCTGGGTTAATAATCCTGGTGATTCTGTAGCTCATTTTGCCCATTTAGGCGGAATGTTATTTGGGTTTATTATTTTAAAATATTGGCAAAAGAAAAGAGATTTGTTTTATTGAATGACTGGTAATCATGATAAACTATAGGATGCAATTTTTTTAGTATTAAAAGTATTAGCGTCAGTTCGATTTCTATGACATAACCAAATTATTTTAAATAATCTAGCGTCAGTTCGAGTATTTTTAAAGGAAACACCTTAGTGTTGACTTTAAAGATGTATCGAGAACATAGCGGGTTGGTGGCTCCGTAGCCTGTTCTCGATACATTCCGATAGTTATCGGAACACTCGAACTGACTAATCGATACAATTTTTTCAACCACAAAAAAAGACCATCAAAACTTGATGGCCTTTTATTAAAAATAACTCATTAATAATTAATCATCAATATCTTCAATCAAATATTTTTTAATATACTCTTTTACCTTTTCTCTATTTTCTTCATAAGATAAAAAATCTTTGGTTTGTTCATAAAAATCATAATGATATAATGAGATTAAAACATAACAATCTAAATAACCTGCTTCATCCATTTCTACTGCAAAATCCAAAACTTCAGGTACTTCATCCATTTCTGCTAATGCTCTTTTCCAAGAATATAATTCTAAGTATTTTTCTTTAGTTTTTCCATTTTCTTCTATAATCCCATTTTTATCACAGTACTTACTAATTTCATCTTTGGCTTCTCTGTAAACAGAAAAAACTCCTTCAATAGGGTCTTGCTCTTCATCAATTATATTAGGATAAAAATATCTACGAATTCTATGTGTATTCATATATTTATTTTCTTCATATAAAACCACTTGCATTTTTCTTTTAATATCAAAACCAGGATAAACTACTAAAGCATTTAAACATTCCTTTTTAGCTCTATGATATAATTCTTCATCAATTAATAAGCTTATAATATAACTATATGGTTCCACATATGTTGGCTGAATAGATTTTGCTAAGTTGTAATATTTTAATGCACTATCTATTTTTTCTTCTTCCCAAAAAGAGGTACCAAGTTTAATATAAGCATCATAATAATTTGGTTCTTCTTTTATGGTTTTTTTATAATTTAATATGGCTAACTCAAAATCTTTTTTATCATAAAAGTCCTGAGCTTCCTCAAAATAATCTATTGCTTTTTCTGTAAAACTTGAGTTAGAATCTAATGTTTCTAAAGCTACTTTTCTTAAATAATAATCCCCTTCATTACTCTCAGAAATTATAGTGTATTTACGACATAAATTAACTAGTCGGTGGTAAGGTAAATTACGGTAATATTCTTTAGTTTCTTCATCTAATTCTTCATCTCCTATAAACTCAGTGTCTTTATAAGCCTCTTTTTCATTTAAATATCTAACATATTCCATTTGTACCCTAGTATTTATGGCTTTTAATCTTCTTGGTTTGGCTTTAGACATATATTTGTCAAGCTTAGCAATTCCTTTGGTGTAATCTTTATCAAAAGTTTTTACTGCTTTTTGAATTTGTTTGTCTGTTTGTGCAGTAGCAACCATAGCTACTATTAAACTAAAAATTAAAACTATTTTTTTCATATTTATATTTTATTTATTTTGTTTTCCATTTATCATTTAAAAGGTTAATCAACTGATTAGCCATTGTGTTAAAATATCGTTTTGTTCTATAACTTCCTACCCATATAACGCCTTTTATGGCATTGGTTAAAAATACCTCATCTGCTACTAATAAATTTTGCGGTGTTATATTACATTCATACACCTTAATATTATTTTGCAGAGCAAGGTTAATAATTTGCATTCTCATTGTACCGCCTAAGCAACCCAAATCTAAGCTGGGCGTATATAAAACACCATTGCTTACAATAAACAAATTAGAACTACTGCCCTCAATAATACCTAATTTATCGTTTTGAATCAACAAATCATCAATATTTTTTTCTTTTGCCGTTAATTTAGACATAATATAAATAAGTCCGTTTTTTGTTTTAAAGTTAGACAAAAATGTTACGGGCTTTTTCATATCATCATACAAATCAACTACATAACCTGCTTCATTTAAAATAAATTCATTGTGTGGTAGCGGGTAAGCCTCAATAAAAAAATCTATTTCATTGGTTTTAGGTAAATAAGTACCTCCTTGTTTTCTATCAATAGATAGGCGAACTTTTCCTCCTTTATCAATTTTATTTTGGGCTAATAACTCATTAATTTGTTGAAGAAGAAAATCTTGTGTGAAATTTTTATGGGCTATCATTTTTAACACTTTCATACCTTCCATTAAGCGTTTAAAGTGATTTTCAAAATTAATTGGTATCCCATCTACCACTCTAATTGACTCAAATAAACCATCACCATATAAATATGACCTATTGCCAACTTTTATAGCATAAGTATCATTTGGAATTAAAACCCCATTGTTATTTACATATAAATTATCCATTAAAAATCATATTAAAAAAATGAGTGACATAATTTGGATTGATTAAAGATACAAATAATAATCCAAATAGAGCTCCTCCAATGTGAGCATCATGTGCGATTCTTGAATTTCCTCTTTTAGACATTAAGTATTCTGCCAACAACATTAGCGGTCCAAAAATGTACGCAGGCAAATAAATTGGTATAAACATTAACCCCATTTGGGCAGTTGGATTTAACAAAATAGAGCCAAAAACAACAGCCGAAACTGCTCCTGATGCACCCAAAGAATTGTAATTAGGGTTGTTTTTGTGTTTCACTAATGCAAAAATTGAGGCTGCACCAATTCCCCCTATGTATAAAATTAAGTAATAAACATATCCTAAAGTTCCAAAATCAAAAACAAATGCAGGTTCTAAACTTTTAAACCCATAATAAAAGGCTTGCGATTTTGGTGTAACTTCAACTCCAAACATATATAACACATACATATTAAAACCTAAGTGCATAAAATCCGCATGAATAAAAGCATGAGAAAATATTCTGTACCATTGCTTATGATGTATAACATTATAAGGGTTAAACATCAACTTATTTAATAAACTTTCATCTTCAAAAGCTTTAATAGATACTAAAATTGTAACGATTAATATTAAATAAGTAATGTACATTAAATGTTATTATATTGATTTATAAATCTTTTTTTATATATTGCAACTTCATTATGAAGTTTTTAAGTTTTATACTGTTATTTATTCTTTTGGTTACATTTACAAAATGTAAGTCAGATTCTGCTTTTTTTGGTGATGACCAACCTACTTTAAACCAGCTATTACACCAAGAAATTGAAAATAATCCAAATTTGATATTTAACAATGATACACTTTTAGCTAAAGATGAGATTTTAAATTTTTATACTTCAAATGAATATCAACCTTTATGGATTAATGATTCTGCTTTAAATCAAAAAGGGCAAGATATGGTGTGGCTAATTGATAATGCCTATAATTATGGGTTATTACCCGAATTTTATAACTCATCAAAAATTAATCAATTAAAAGATACTGCTATTTTTAAAACCGAATTGCTTTTATCCAACTCTTACTTATTATTCATCACTCATTTAAAAGTTGGATTTTTAGATACAGTTACAATGGATTATGCTTGGAAAAAAGATTCGGTAAATTACAATTGGAATGACAAATTAAATGAAGTGAGAGCATCAAAAAACATTAAAAACTTAGTTTTGTCACATCAACCAAAAAATTGGGAATATGTTCAATTACAAAAAGGGTTAGAACAATTTGTTTCTGAGTATCCTTTGGATACCATCCATATAAAAATTCCTAAATTTAAAGATGACTCTTTAAAATGTTACCAAAAAGCTAAAGACGCATTAGTGACACATCATTTTTTGAAAAACAATACTGTTTCTGATTCCATTTTTATTAGTCAACTTAAACATTTTCAATTAATGAATGGCTTAAAAGATGATGCCATTGTTGGAAAATGGACAGGCAAAATGCTTGAATTAAGTAATACTGACCGATTTTACAAAGCCATGCTGAGTTTAGAAAAATGGCGTTGGAAAAAACCAAGTGATTTTCCAAGCAGATATATAAGAGTAAACGTTCCTTCTTTTACTTTAAAACTATGGGATAACAATAAAATAGTTGCTCAACACAGAGTAGTAGTAGGCAAATTTGACACACAAACCCCTGAGTTCCATGCAAAATTAAAACGAATGGTAACCAATCCTTTTTGGCATTTACCCTACTCCATTGCTTCAACCGAATTTTTAGCTCATGCCAAAAAAGATTCAACTTATTTTAGCAAAAAAGGGTATAAAGTGTTTAGAGATGGCAATCAAATTGACCCAAAAACAGTGGACTGGAACGCCATTAATGAAACTAATTTTAGATATAGAATTAGACAAGATGGTGGTAATGGCAACTCATTGGGACGCTTAAAATTTTTATTTCCAAATCCTCATTCTGTATTTATTCATGACACCCCTTCTAAAAGTTTATTTATGAATGATGTAAGGTCATACTCTCATGGTTGTGTACGGTTACACCGTCCTTTTGAACTAGGTAAAAAAATTCTTGAATTAGATGGCAACAAAACACCCGCAGACTCCTTAGTACCCATTATTCACAGAGGTGTTCAAAAAGTAATTGAATTAAAACAACCGTTTGAGGTGTATATTGAATATTATACTGCTAGTGCTGACAGCTCTGGAAACATCATTTTTCATCCAGACATTTATAATAGAGATGAGAGATTTTTGAAAAGAATAAAAGAACAATTTCAATAATTATTTTTACTTTGCATATAAGATTGTAAAATAATTGTTGCTGATATTTCGTCCACTAAAGCTTTATTTTGACGTTGTTTTTTCTTTAAACCTGAATCTATCATGGTTTGGAATGCCATTTTAGACGTAAACCTTTCATCAACCAAAATTACTTTATGATTTGGGAATGTTTTCTCTAATTTATCTTTTAATTGTAAAACTGGTAAAGTATTATGGGTAGCCTCATTGTTTAATCTTTTAGGAAGTCCCAATACAATTTCATCAACCATATTATTTTTAAAATACTGTGTTAAATAAGAGAATAAACTCTTGGTGTCAACAGTGGTTAAACCAGAGGCTATAATTTGCAACTCATCTGTAACCGCTATACCAGTTCGTTTTTTTCCGTAATCAATGGCTATAATTTTACCCATAAGTGTCAAAAGTAAACAAAAAAGCCCGTTACTTATAAAGAAACGGGCTTTTTAATATTAGGTTTATGATTATTTATCAGTTTCCACTTCTTTTAAATCTTCTGATTTATATTTACCTTCTTCTAATCCTTTTTGAATTATTTTAAATGTATCAATGGTATATTGAACATCTTCTAAGGTATGGACTGCAGTAGGAATTAATCTTAACATAATTACATCTTTTGGTACAACAGGATAAACCACTATTGAGCAGAAAATTCCGTAATTTTCTCTTAAATCAAAAGTTACGTTTGTAGCTTCACCTAAAGTTCCTTTTAAAAACACGGGTGTAACAGCAGAGTTGGTTCTACCAATATCAAATCCGTTTTCTTTTAATCCTTTTTGTAAAGCAGTTGCTACTTTCCAAAGATTTTCTTTATGTTTTGGTTGAGTTCTTAATAACTCTAATCTTTTTCTAGCTCCAATTACTAAAGGCATAGGTAAAGATTTTGCAAATACTTGCGAACGCATATTGTATCTTAAGTATTCAATTATATCTTCTGTTGAAGAAATAAAAGCGCCTATTGAAGCAAAAGATTTTGCAAATGTTCCAAAGTAAATATCAATTCCATCTTGACACCCTTGAAACTCTCCTGTTCCCATTCCTGTTTCACCTAGAGTTCCAACTCCATGTGCATCATCAACAAATAATCTAAAATTATATTTTCCTGATTTACGATATTCAATTAAATCTTTTAATCGACCTTGGTCACCAGCCATACCAAACACACCTTCTGTAATCACTAAAATACCGCCACCTGTTTCTTCAGTTAACCGTTTAGCTCTATTCATTTGCTTTTCAAAACTATCCATATCGTTATGCTGAAAAACAAAACGTTTACCTGCGTGAAGTCTTACACCATCAATAATACAAGCATGAGATTCAGAATCATAAACAATCACATCTTTTCTATCTACTAAAGCATCAATGGCAGACACCATTCCTTGATAACCAAAGTTTAATAAAATGGTATCTTCTTTTTGCATAAAATCAGATAATTCTGCTTCTAAAGCTTCATGTTCAGATGTTTGACCTGTCATCATTCTTGACCCCATTGGGTAAGATAACCCCCACTCTTTAGACGCTTCTGCATCAATTTTTCTAACCTCTGGGTCGTTAGCTAAACCTAAATAATTGTTTACACTCCACACCAAACACTCTTTCCCTCTAAACATCATTTTGTTAGAGATTTCACCTTCTAATTTTGGGAAAGTAAAATAACCATGAACACCTTTAGCATGTTGACCCAATGGTCCTCTATTATTTTTTATTTTTTCAAAAATATCTACTGACATAAAATTAAATTTTAAATGGCATAGCCATTATTATATTTTGCGAAATTATTAGTATTTTTTAGATTATTATTGATTTTTTAGTTTTTTTATTCACATTTTTTAGTTTATCTGTTCATATTTTTGCATTTTTTAACAAATCAAACGTTATCTTTGTCACCTAATTTAGATAAAAAGAATGAAAAAATTATTTCCATTCCTGTTAATATTAATTATTATTTCAGCTTGTTCTGAGTTTAATAAAGTATTAAAAAGTGATGACACTGAATATAAAAAAGAAAGGGCTATTAAATATTATCACAATCAAGAATATTTGAATGCCGCTACTTTACTAGAAGATATTATTCCTTATTACAAATTAACACCTGATGGTGAAATGCTATATTACTATTACTGTATGTCAAATTATTATTTAGGTGATTATTATTTAGCATCATATTATTTTAGACGTTTTATTAATCAATATCCAAATAGTAAATATACTGAGGAATGTCAATTTTTAAGCGCTTTATGCTCTGTTAAAAACTCTCCTGAGTATTCTTTAGATCAAACAGAAACATTAAACGCCCTTGACCAACTTCAAGTATTTGTAGATATGTATCCTTATTCAAATAGAATTGATACTTGTAATCTAATAATGGATAAACTTAATTTTAAACTAGAGACTAAGGATTTTGAAGCTTCAAAATTGTATTATCAAACCGAAAATTACAAAGCAGCAGTGGTGGCTTTAGAAATATTTTTACAAAAACATCCTAAATCTATTTACAGAGAAGAAGCAATGTATTTATTAGTTTTAAGTAGATTTGAACTAGGAATTAACAGTATTGAATCTAAAAAATTGAAAAGATTAGAGGCTACTTTAAAAAGTTATCGTAAATTTGCAGACGAATTTCCTGATTCCAAGTGGATAAAAGAGCTAGATAATGTTAAATTAAAAACAGAAGACGCTATTAATTCAATGGAATCAAATTAATTCTAAAGAATAAAAAAGATTATGAGCATAAGTTATAAAGATACAAACGCTGAACGAACAACTGTAACTAGAGATGTTGAGTTTTTAAATGAGAATACAGGAAACCTGTACAAATCATTAGTGGCAATTTCTAAAAGAGCTGATCAAATTAGTTCTGAAATGAAAGAGGAATTAATTAGAAAATTAGCAGAATTTGCTTCATCTACTGATAATTTAGAAGAAATTTTTGAAAATAGAGAGCAAATAGAAATCTCTAAATTTTATGAACAATTACCAAAACCAGCAATGATAGCTATACAAGAGTTTATTGAAGGTAAAATGTACATAAGAGACCCAAAAGAAGAACAAGCTGAAAAGTAAATTTTAATGTTAACCGGAAAAAAAATACTTGTAGGAGTTACCGGTAGCATAGCGGCATATAAAACCGCACTTTTAATAAGAGAATTAGTGAAATTAGAGGCAGATGTCAAAGTAATAATGACATCTGCCTCTACTGATTTTATATCGCCATTAACTTTATCAACCTTATCTAAAAACCCTGTTGCTATTGAATTTGTAAAAAACAATTTAGGTGAATGGGAAAATCACGTTGAGTTGGGACTGTGGGCAGATTTATTTATTATAGCACCAGCAACCGCCAACACCATTAGCAAAATGGCTCACGGTAATTGTGACAATCTATTATTGGCATCATATTTAAGCGCAAGATGTCCTGTATGGGTTGCTCCAGCTATGGATTTGGATATGTATTTACACCCAACCACAACCACTAATTTAACCATTTTAAAACAACAAAATGTTAATGTTATCGAACCTACATCTGGCGAATTAGCTAGTGGTTTAGAAGGTAAAGGAAGAATGGAAGAGCCTGAAATAATAGCTCAATTAATTAATGAACACTTTAATCAATCTTCTATTTTAAACAAAAAAAACATCATTATTACAGGCGGACCAACTTTTGAAGCCATTGACCCTGTGAGGTTTATTGGTAATCATTCTTCTGGCAAAACAGGCGTTATATTAGCAGATGAATGTGCCAAAAGAGGTGCTAATGTAACTTTGGTTCTAGGTCCTTCTAATCAAAAAGTAAAACACCCCAATGTTAACGTAATTAATGTTAATTCGGCTGACGAAATGCTGAAAGCAGTTAAAAATGTTTGGAGTAAAATGGATGTTGGTATTTTTTCTGCCGCTGTTGCCGATTATAAAGTAGAACAGCCTGCTCAACAAAAAATAAAAAAGAATGATGACGTTTTTACTTTAAAATTGGTCAAAAATCCAGATATTTTATATTGGGCTGGACAAAACAAAGCTAAACACCAATATTTAGTTGGATTTGCCTTAGAAACCAATAACGAAATTGAAAATGCACAAAAAAAATTAATTAAAAAGAATTTAGATTTGTTAATTTTAAACTCATTAAATGATAAGGGGGCAGGTTTTAAACACGACACTAATAAAGTAACTTTTGTTAAACCAAACAATAATTTAACTAATTTTGAGTTAAAACCTAAAACCCAAATGGGCATAGATATTGTAAACCAAATTGAAAAGGATTTTAATGAATAAATATTTAATCATATTATTGAGCATTTTTGCTATAAATACAAGTATAGCACAAGAGTTGAATTGTCAAGTTAGTGTAATTAAAGCGCCTAAATTACAGTTATCTGCTAACGATTTAGATGTGTTAAAAAATATGGAAAACAACATCTATGAGTTTATGAACACCACCCGTTGGACTAAAGATGTTTTCGAAATTGAAGAACGAATTAATTGCAGTATTTTAATTACTATTAATAATAAAAACAATGATGAACTAACAGGTAAAATTCAAGTTCAATCTACTAGACCTGTTTTTAACTCATCTTATAACACTACGGTTTTTAACACCATAGATGTTAATTTTAATGTAGTTTATTTAAGAAATACTACCCTCTTGTTTTCTCTTGAGCAGTACAGGAATAATCTGACCTCAATTTTAGGTTTTTATGCTTATATGATTCTAGGCTATGATTATGATTCTTTTTCGTTAGAAGGTGGTGAAAAGTATTTTGAATATGCCCAAACCATATCGAATTTAGCAAAAAATTCAGGAGACCCAGGTTGGGCAGCTTCATCTGGTAAACGTAGAAACAGATATTGGTTAGTTGATAATGCTTTGCAATCTTTATTTAAACCGCTCAGAAAAGCATATTACACTTATCACCGAGAAGGTTTAGACAATATGTATAACAACCCAGTTGAAGCACGTAAAAAAATAATTGAAGCTTTAAAATTAGTTGATAAAGTACAAAGAGCAAGACCAGGTAATTTTAACATTCAGGTTTTTATGAATGCTAAAAGTGATGAATTAGTTAATATTTTCTCTCAAGCAGAAATGGCAGAAAAAAATGCTGCTGTTAATATTTTAAAACGATTAGACCCATCAGGCTCTTCTAAATATCAAGCTATTTTAAAATAATTAACGCAACTTAAATTCGCATTCGTAAGAAGTAATTTTGTTATTACTATCGGTTATAGTAAATCTAAAATTGCCTTCACTTACTTTTCCTTTTTTAAACTTTGTAAAATTAATTTCTCCATTTGGATGATCTTTTGTGGTTTCATACACTGTATATGTTTCAGTATTCGATAAATGGCTAACACTTGCATAACTACTATTGTCAAAAATAAAAAATGGATGTGACTGACTTGGTACATCATTCATATAAATTGATATTTTTAACGATTCGGTTTTCGCTTTAAAACAAGCTGTTTTTTGTTCTTTATTATAACCATACCCCCAGCCATCATTTTTAACCGACTGTTGATTAATTTTAATATTACAATGTGGTGGAATTTCATCTTTGTTACAAGAGAAAATACCAGCCAATAACATCATTAAACCAAATTTTAGAACTTTTTTCATATTGTTAATTGTTTTAAGTTATGATAAACCAGAAATTTTTCCGTTATTATCAATAAACATTCCCTCAGATGCAGGTGTAGCAGGTAAACCTGGCATACGCATCATTTTACCTAAAATAGGAATAACAAATCCCGCTCCTGCTGCAAATTCAAATTCTCGCACTGTAACTCTAAAACCTTTAGGGCGACCCAATAATTTATCATTATCCGAAAAAGATTTTTGAGTTTTTGCCATACATATTGGTAAGTGATTTAAACCTAAAGCATCTATCTTTTTTAAGTCAGTTTGAGCTTGTTTAGCGTAATCTACTCCGTCTGCTCCATAAATATCTTTAGCTATTTTTTCAATCTTTTCTTTTATAGATAAATTCCAATCATATAAAGGTGTAAAATTATTTTTACCAGACTCTACCTCAGCCACAACTGCTTCAGCCAACTCAGTCATCCCATCCCCTCCTTTAGCAAAACCTTCTGCTAAAATAGCTTTTACTCCCATTTTTGCACATTGTTCTTTAACATAATTAACTTCTTCATCTGAATCAGTAGGAAAAGCATTAATGGCAACCACAGGGTTAATACCGAATTTTTTAATATTTTCAATATGCTTTTCTAAATTAGAAAATCCTTTAGCCACTCTTTCTAAACTAGCGTCATTATATTGTTCTTTTGTCGCACCCCCGTGGTGTCTTAACGCTCTAATGGTTGCAACAATCACAACAGTTTCGGGTTTTAATCCGCCAGACACGCATTTAATATCTAAGAATTTTTCAGCTCCTAAATCAGCTCCAAACCCTGCTTCTGTTATAACATAATCAGATAAAGATAATCCCATTTTTGTAGCTAAAATAGTATTTGTTCCTTGTGCTATGTTAGCAAAAGGACCTCCGTGAATAATGGCTGGATTTCCCTCCATTGTTTGCACCAAATTAGGTTTAATGGCATCTTTTAATAAAATTGCCATTGCATTTTCCGCTTTTAAATCTCGGGCATAAATGGGTTCTTTTTTAAACGTTTGACCAACATAAATATTTCCTAATCTTGTTTTTAAATCTTCAAAATTTTCAGACATACATAAAATAGCCATTACCTCAGAGGCAGGCGTAATATTAAACCCATCTTCCCTTGGTATTCCGTTAGCTGTACCGCCCAATCCAATAGTAATTTGACGTAAAGCTCTATCGTTCATATCCATTACCCTTTTCCAAGCAATGGTGCGTTGGTCTATCCCTAAATTTTTAGTTTTAGATTGTAAATTATTATCAATTAAGGCACTCAATAAATTATTAGCTTTTTCAATGGCTGAAAAATCACCTGTAAAATGTAAATTAATATCTTCCATAGGAACAACTTGAGCATATCCGCCACCAGCTGCGCCACCTTTAATTCCAAAAACAGGACCTAAAGAAGGTTCTCGCAAAACAACAGTTGTTTTTTTACCTATCTTGTTCATTCCTTCTGTTAAACCAATAGAGGTTGTTGTTTTACCTTCTCCCGCAGGGGTTGGGGTTAAAGCAGTTACTAATATTAAATGATTTTTCTCAACTTTTGACTCATCAATTAATGTAAGTGGTAATTTTGCCTTGTATTTACCATAAAGTTCTAAATCATCTTCTTTAATATTTAATTTAGATGCAATATTGTTAATGTGTTGCATCTTAACGGTTTGAGCTATTTCTATATCTGATTTCATTGTTTAATTGATTTTAATTTGCGATTTTGAAGGTACAAGATAATCATTTTTTATTAACCACCATTTTTTTACGAAATCAAAATACAGAAAAATGATACCTGATTATATTTATTATCAATGGCGTCCTAAATAAATTGCCTTTTTTTTGGTTCATTTTTTATTGTTTTTTTGAAAAAAAAGTAAACGTTAGTCTGAATGGTTTTAAAGGATTAAAATGCTAGCGTCAGTTTCCTTTAGCAGACAGGGAGTGGTTTAAAGTGAATATTGTGTTATTTTAAGTATTAGCGTCAGTTCTCTGCCTTTTGGCAGACAGGGAGTAATTTTAAAGGAAATATAATGTTATTTAAGTATTAAAAGTATTAGCGTCTGTTCGATTTCAATGATATAACCAAATTTTTAAAATAGTCTAGCGTCAGTTCGAGTGATTTTAAAGGAAATACGATAGTATTTACTTTAAAATTGTATCGAGAACATAGCGGGTTGTGTTTTTTGAGGTTGTTGGGGTTGATGACTCTGTAACCTGTTCTCGATACAATTTTTATTTTTTATCCAAAAAAATAAAAATCACTCGA
>CAYQRJ010000042.1:0-12940 GCA_964419855.1 uncultured Crocinitomix sp. | reverse complement strand
AATTGTAAATATTGTGGTCAACCTTGCTATTGCCAATGTATGGTTTATTATCAATTATTTTTACCAGACAATTAATGAAAGACGTATCATCAAAAAATATTTATTAACTTTATCACGCACAAACAAATTTACATAAACATGAAAAAGAAAGTAGCAGTTATTTACGGAGGATATTCAAGTGAGTTTGACATTTCTAAAAAAAGTGCCAACACCATTTACTCAAATTTAGACCCAGAATTATATGAACCCTACTTGGTTGAAATTTCACCCAAAAGTTGGTATGTACACATACGTGGAGGTGTAGCTCCTATTGATAAAAATAAGTTTACCTATTTGTTAAATGATAAAGTTCATCATTTTGATTTGGCTTTTATTTCAATACACGGTACACCTGGTGAAGATGGAAAATTACAAGGTTATTTTGATATGATTGGATTACCTTATGTTAATTCAGAACCTTTATCGTCTGGATTATCGTTTAATAAATGGGCGTGTAATAGTTTTTTAAGAGATTTTGGCATTTCAACCGCAAAAGCCATTTTATTAAGAAAAGCGGATCATGTTCAACCCATTCAAATAGCTGATGAACTTGGTTTTCCGTGTTTTGTAAAACCCAATGATGGAGGGTCATCTTATGGAATATCTAAAGTAAATACATTAATGGAAATGCCTGATGCCATTGCTAAAGCTTTTTCTGAAGGTAAAGAAGTGGTTATAGAATCGTTTGTTAAAGGTAGAGAATTAACTTGTGGCTTGTACAATAATGGAAAAGAAATTGTAGCTTTTCCGGTAACTGAAATTATTAGTGACAATGATTTTTTTGACTATGATGCCAAATATAACGGTAAATCTAAAGAAGTAACTCCTGCTAATATTTCAAAAGAATTATCAAATGAAATTCAGTCTGTTTCTAAATCTATTTATAATAGGTTAGATTTAAACGCTTTGGCAAGAATAGATTATATAGTAACAGAAGGCAATGAAATTTATCTAATAGAAGTAAATACCATTCCCGGTATGTCAGATAAGAGTATTGTACCTCAGCAAATTGAAAAAGCAGAATTAAATTTAACAACAGTACTTACCGAAATTATAAATACAATTTGAATAAAGATTTAAAAAAATAATTGTATCTTTATCAACTAAAAACTAATTAAAAACCATTGTTTTATATGAAAAAACTTATATTTACCTCTATAGCATTGCTTGTAATTTTGTCTGTAAAAGCTCAAGTTTATGATTCTTCAAGATATTTAACAACCGCTATATTTGGAGCTAGTACAACTACAAATGATGTACAGTATGGATCAGCTCCTCAATGGGTGTGGCCGTATTGGAATGATGATTTATTTTTAAATGTAAGTGTTCCTACAGGTGATGTTAATACAAGAAGACCTATAATTATTTTTGCCCACGCTGGTGGTTTTATTAATGGGTCTAAAGATGTAGATGATATGGTGGCTCTATGTGATACTTTTGCCAGAATGGGATTTGTTACCGCTACCATTGAATATAGAATGGGGTTTGACCCTTTAGATGGTGCTAGTGCTGAAAGAGCTGTTTATAGAGGGATTCAAGATGGAAAAACAGCCATTAGATATTTTAAAACCAATGCTGCACAATATAATATTGACACCAATTACGTGTTTTTTGGTGGAATGTCGGCAGGTGGTTTTATTGCTTTAAATGTTGGTTTTATGGATAAAGAATCAGAAAGACCAAGTAGCACTTATGGTGGTGGTACAGTTAATGACTTAGGTTGTTTGGATTGTGGCGACAACCCTGGAGTATCATCTAAAGTAAGAGGTATATTAGATTATTGGGGTGCTGTAAATGATACAACAATTATTGAATCTCCTAACGATACTCCTGTTTTAATTATGCATGGCGAAAATGACCCTACGGTTCCTTTTGTTTATGATCATCCTTTTGGATTATCAACTTTGCCAAAAACTTATGGTGGGCAACCCATTAATGAAAGATGTAATAATTTAGGCGTTAACCATACTTTTGTAACTTCACAAGGTCCATTACACATGTTAGATGGTTCAAATAATGGAACATGGAATCCGGCACCTAACAGCTTTTGGGGAGATACACTATTACCTCAAACCACTCAATTTATTTATAATTTAATTAAACCTAACACACAAATGGTTTCTCCTCAAAATCAAACCATTTACACTAGTAATAATGTATTAACTTTAGAGGTAACAAACGACCATGTTAGTTCTTATTTTGTGTGGGATTATGATGCTGCAAATATTACTTTACTATCATCAAATAGCCATAATAAATCTATAGATTTACAATTTGATAATGTAGGGACGTACCAAGTTAAAGTAGTTGAGTTTAACGAAATTTTATGCGCAGGCGATACATTAATTTTTAATATAGAAGTGGTTTCTGATGTAGGGGTTGATGAATATGTAACCAATTTTACATATAATAACCCTTTCACCAATTCAATTCAATTAAAGTCCGATATACCGTTTAATTTAGTTAAAGTTTACAGCGTGTCAGGTCAATTAATGTATGTAGGACAGCCCAATACAAATCAATTAAATATTGAAACTTCTAATTGGGAGGCAGGGTTGTATATTTTACAATCTATTGACATTAATAATAAAATAAACTCATTAAAATTAATAAAAGAATGATAGTATTAATAATAATTGGTGTGGTGTTTTATAATTTTGCTAAAAGTAATAAAATAAATAAAGCAGCATGGGTAATAATAGGACTAGTAAGCTATTTTGTGCCACAGTTACTAGTGGGAATTGTAATAGGTTTTACAGCTCCACAAATGATTAATGAAAGAGGAGCGCTAACCATTATTGGTATAGCTGTTGGCTTAATAGGTGCTGTAATTGCTTATCAAGTTATGGTGAACTATGCTAAAAAAGCCAAAATAAAAGAAGTTGATGATTCTTTGTTAGATAGCGAGTTGTAATTGGTTTGTATTGCTACTTTTTCAAGTAAAGTTTTATAACTAAAAATAAAACAATTAGTAAGGTTATTGTTGCAAATATCCACTTTAATTGATTGAAAAGTGAAATAAATATTGAAGCAAAATTATTAATGTTTGGGTATTTTAAAATAAAGTAAACTATTCCTGAATTTTCAAGCAAATCAAATAATGAAATAAAAAATGGAGTAAAAATTAAATATTGATTTGCTTTTGTAATTTTTTTCTTTAATAAGGCAACAATTATTATTGCGTAAACAAAGCCATAAATAATAGCATAAGGGGTATCTATTAATAAAGTGGTAAGCAAGTAGGTTTTTCTGCCACCTAACTTCATTTCTGACAAAATATTTAATACATCTTTAACTGAAAAACCAAAATGTAAATCAAGAATATTACCTGCATTTACATTTTCAGATGAGAAAAATGGAAAAATAACGAGATTAACCAATAATATAAAGATTATTCCTAAAATAATATTTTTTGAATTACTCCTGTTTGTGATGAAATTGATAAAGGTCATTTTTAACGTATTTTGCAAAAAGTTTTAGAAACAATTATCCAACTATCATTTTGTTTTAAAAGGGTTAAATAATCTATGTAAGCTTTGTCTGTGTAATCAAATAGGGTTTTAACATAAGCCATATTGTCTTGTAAATCTATATCTATAATTTTAGTATTAACAGATTTAGCCCCATCTTGTTTAACTTTATTTAAATAATCTTCAACAGAAATAAAATGTAGAGTTTTATTGTCTGAAAACATTAGCTTTGCCTGCTCGCTAAATACTTTTTGTAATTGTTCTATATTAGCAGTTTTTCTTCCTGTAAAATAGTTGTTTACTGTATTTTCTATTTTAGGTAATTCATTTTTCTCATCAAAAAAATCTTTTAATACAGAGTTGTATTCTTTTGCTACGTTAATGTAAGGAAAATGGCCTTCTTTATTAAAGGTGTAAACTTTCGCTTCTGGATATAGTTCTTTTATATCTTGTCTAAGTTTTTCTGGAATTAAAGGGTCATTATTAGATTCAATAATAAGTTTGGGTACTCTTTTATAATTATATTTTGCAGGGTTTATTGTAAAATGATTGACAACCACATAAAATCGGTTAATAAATTGTTTTTTTGAAAAGGGCAATGAACGCAGAAAACAAGATAAAAGGGTGTCGTTGTGTGATGCGGCAGGTAACAATTTTTCATTTAAAGATTTTTTTCTAAAACGATCAATAATTATTTCGGGTAAATAAGGAATAACAAGACTTTTAGTTTTATTCTCTTTCATTAATAAGTCATTAGGAGGAAATGTATTTCCAAAAACTACTCTATCTAAACGTTCTGGCATTTTTTTTAGTAGATACTGAGTAATGTAGCCTCCCATTGATGTACCAACCGCTGTAAATGTTTTAATATTTTCTTTATCTAAAATAGCTTTTATGCCTTCTAGTGCATCTTCTAAATTATCAATTTTATCAGGTAGGGTATAACTTATCACTTTATAATCACTTTTAAAAAAATCTATTTGTTGCCACCATAAATCATACGCTCCTCCCATACCATGTAAAAATAAAATCGTTCTTTCTGAACTTCCGTCAGTAAAATATTTCCATTCTACTCCATCAATAATAATACTTTTTGTTTGTTGTCTATAAAAATCTTTTAAAGATTTTGAAGCATAATCTTGTTTTTTATAAAGTTCAAAAAAATCTTTTTGACTTGCAGGAATTTGATATAGAATAATAATTAATAAAACAAATAGTATTAAGATCTTTTTAAATTTTGATAGCTTTTTCATAAAATTATAAGTTCAATTTGGTTTTAATAATAGAAGCATCATTAACAACAAACGGCATAGAAAACATTGTACTGTCTTTATATGGTTCAACGTTTAATAAAGGATTTGTAAACAAGTCATAAGCAATGTCATATATTAAAATGTCGGGCTTTTCATTTTTAGGAAATGAAAATGAAATATTTAGTATTTCGTTACTTGTTGTAAAGTAATAACTAATAATGTTTTTTATTTCCTTAGTGTCAATTACATATTTATTTTTAGATTTTAACGGTTCGCCATTTACAGTAAAACTATTAAAATGAAAATTGTTTTGAGCAATTAAATCAATTTTATTGGTTGAACGTTGAGGTGTTATTTGCAATGACACATGACGCAAACCTTCAATTATAGTATCTTTTGTAATTAATATTATTGGAACAGATAGAGGGGTTAATTTTGTTTCAGTATAATAGTTGATTTTTGTATGATATTTACTGTCTAATGCTGTTTTTTCAAAATTCCCTTTTGTGGGATGCGTGCCTAAGTATTTTTTATTATATGAATTTAAGCTTTGGTCATAGCTAACAAAGTATGATTTGTTGTTAATAGCATCATAAACATAATTTAAACTTACAGGTTGTTTTCTGTTAACATTATAACTAGAGGTAAAGGCACCGATAACCAAAAATAGTAAAGTTAAAACACCAAAAAAAATAGTTAGCTGTTTAGTGGTTTTATACTTCTTAAAAACAGGAATCATTAACCCAAAAATTAACACTACAAAAAAGGAGCTAATTCCTAACATTTTTAACCCTAACCCTACAGGAAACATTTTTATTAAAGGAACAAAAATAATTAAGACAGGAACAAATAATAATGTGTTAATTACTATTGACAAAGAGTTTTTAGTTTTTAAAAACAAAATTATTAATGAAATTAAGGCTAAATAAACTGGGAAAATAAAAAATGCAGCCCCTTTCAAATATAAAACAATTAACAAATTAATAATTAACCAAAAAAATAAAGGTGCAATCATTAAATTTTTTGATGAGTACTTTTTAAAGTAACGGGCATAAATTAAAAAAGAAATAAAAAGACTAAAACAAACAAATACCATAATGTAAATGTGTCCATTATATGTAAATCCATGCAATATATCATTGTATTGGGGATGAATGATTAATACAAATTTCCAACCCAAAAAAGTAAGAACAACACTTAAAAGTAAAGCACTGATAAAAGGAATAAAACCTTTAAAAATTTCTGAAACATTTAGTTGATTTGTTTTAATTCCATAAGTTAAAACTCCAATAAAAAAAATAAAAGCAAAAATAAACATTCCTAAAGTCCAAGAAAATGGATAACTAATCATCATTAAGTTAGAAAAATTAAAATAGACATTATCTGCTTTATCGTTTAATGAATTTAAGTCATAATCTGAGAATAAATTAAGTAAAGCCATTAAATATTCTCCTTGATGTTTTAATGAATTTTTATTTAAATTTTTATAGGAATCTTGTGAGGTGTGATAGTCAAAATGGTCATCAATAAAAGCAAAATTAAATCCATTAATATTAGATTCTTCTCTAAATACAGTTAAATCAGTATCGTTTGGCAACATTTTATAGATGCTATACATTAAAGAGTTTCCTATTGGATGTGCAGGGTGTGATTGAATAAAAGCAGTTATTAATTTTTTGTTCCCACCATTTGTTTCTAATAACATATAGCTTGGGCCACCACTTCCACGAGCTTCAAAATTAATAACTAACCCAACATCTTTTGCCCATTGATGATGGTTAACAAAAGCTGATGCTCCTAGCAAACCAACTTCTTCTGCATCAGAAAACAATATTATAATGTCATTATTTGGTTGTTTGTTTTTAGCCATAAAAGCTCTAATTGATTCTAAAATGGTTACTACTCCGCTACCGTCATCACTTGCCCCTAATGATGAATGTACAGCACTATCATAATGAGATAGTAACAACAATGCTTTGCCGTTTTGTTTTCCTTTTATTCGTGCTATTATATTTTGAGCAACAGTAGCTCCTCTCCATTTTTTATTAATAGCAACTTGTTCTTGTGTTTGTACATCTAACCCTAAATCTTTTAATTCTTTAATTAAGTATGTTTTTACATTTTTATGTTCATCAGTTCCAATGTAATGTGGTTTTTTTGATATTTGTTTAAGTTGATTTAATGCTCTTTGTGTTGAAAACTCGGTGTCGGGGACGTCTATATCTGAAGTAAATTGAGGAGATAAAGACGTTAAACTATAATAAATGGCTAAAAATATTATAACTATTGATGTGGCTATTGGTAATTTAGTTTTCATTTATTAAAGATTTTTTAATTTCAAATCAATATCCTCCCCATAAAACCGTTGAGCTGATTGAGCAAAACTAGGGGTAAAATCCGAGACATAAAAAAGATTGTTATTTTCTTTTTTTGTTGAAATAAGATTTTCTTTTGTAAGTATGTTTCTTAGTTTTAGAGCCAATAAATCAGTAGAATCAAATAGTTTAACTTTACCATTGTAGAACTCATTAATTTCATCTTTAATTAAAACATAGTGGGTGCATCCTAAAATTAAAGCGTCAATATCTTTTAATTCTGGTTGATTCAAATAGTTTTCAATAACGGTTTTACTAATTTTGTCGTGACTAAATCCTTCTTCTATCATTGGAGCAAGGAGTGGAGTAGGTAGCACCTTCATTTCAATGTCAGGATTGCGCCGTTTCATTTTCTCCTGATACACCCCCGATTCAACTGTTGTTTTGGTTGCAATTAAACCTACTTTTTTTAAAGTTTTATCCTCAACAATAGCCTCAATAATGGGGTCAATAACATTAATTATAGGGTAAGTGCCTTTATGTCTATCTCTTAAAAACTCATAAGATGTAGCTGATGCTGTATTGCAAGCTATAACCACAGATTTACATTGCTCATCTCCTAACAAAAATTGACTAATTTTTTTTACAAAGGAATGAATCAATTTAGGAGACTTATCTCCATAAGGCAGGTGAGCAGTATCTCCAAAATAAATGATTTGTTCATTGGGTAAAATTTTAGATATAGCTTTAGCTACCGTTAGTCCGCCAATACCTGAATCAAATATGCCAATGGGTTGATGGTTCATTGCTGTAAAAGTACAAAAAAAAGCGATATCATAAAATATGAAATCGCTTTGTATTGTTTTATTAATTAAAATTTTAATTTCCTGAAGAACCTCCAGCCATACGTGCATTTTCTAATTTTTCTAACTCTGCTCTAATTTCGGCTGTTAAATCTAAACCTCCATTAACATAAACCAATGATGTTTTTTCAAATACATAATTTAATTTATGTCTTTTAGCAACAATATCTATGGCTTTTTGTAAATTGTCTTCAATAGGTTTCATTAATTCATTTACTTTTCTTTCATAAGAAACTTGAAAATCTTGTTGTCTGTATTGAATTTTTTCTCCAAGCATTTGAATTTCTTCTTCCATTATTTGTTTTCTCATAGAGCTTAAAGAATCTTTTTGTCTGTCGTATTTAATCAACATATCTTGATATTCTTTCTGTAGCTCTTCTAATATAGCAGTCATCTCAGCTTCACTTCTAGTTAGTTCTTCTTGTGCTTTTAAAACAGAGGGTAAACTGTCTGTTGCTTTTTGATAATCAAAGTGAGCAAATTTTAAATTGCTTTGAGCATTAGTGGTAAATAAACCTACTGTAAAAATTGCTATAGCTATTAATAATACTTTTTTCATTTTTGTTTTTTTTTCTGGTTATAATTTATGTTAGACAAAATGCGTGCCCAAATTTATTTCTTTTTTACGGTAATTCCCATTTTTCTGAGAACTAAATCACTAATATTATATTTTGGGTCGGCAAATAATAGGTTTGATTGATTGGCTTTATCAAAAACAAACGCATATTTTTTTTCTTTTGCCACATCTTGTATGGCCTTAAAAATTTTATCTTGTATGGGTTGAATAAGTTCGGTGCGTTTATTAAATAACTCTCCTCCAACACCAAAATATCTATTTTGCAAAGCAATGGCAGAGGCTTCTAAATCGGCAATCTCTTTTTCTCTTTGTCGTTTTATTTCTTCTGGTAATAAAATGGCTTCTGCTTGATAATCTTTTCTACGTTTTTCAACTTTTGCAAATTTAGCTTCCACCTCATTTTGCCATTCAACAGACAATCTATCTAATTCAGCTTGTGCAGTTGCATATTCTGGAATGTTGTCTAAAATGTATTGAGAATCAACATAGCAATATCTTTGTGCAGATGCTGTTGTAGCCATTCCTAAAATAGTCATTAAAATAAAAAATATTCTTTTCATAATTTTAAAATTTTATATATAACGTTTTTTATTCAAATAAATTATAAATCTCCAAGAGTCATACCAATTACTGGGAAAAAACCAAAAGTATAACCTTTACTGTTAATTGAACTATTAATTTGAGACGCACCTTGTCCGTCAATACCAATTTGGTCAAATCCCCAAGCAAAATCTACACCTAGCATACCAAACATAGGTAAAAATACCCTAACACCTGCTCCTGCTGCTCTCTTTACATTAAAAGGATCAAATTGGTCAAATCTATTATAAACATTACCCGCTTCAGCAAAGGTTAAAAGATAAATGGTAGCATTAGGGTTTAAAGAAATAGGGTATCTTAATTCTAAAGAATATTTAGCAATTAATGCACTTCCTGTTTTAGGTGATAACGCACTGGTTGCATTATATCCTCTTAAAGTAATCAATTCCCTACCATCAAATCTTACATTTCCGTTAAGACCATTACCTCCTAAATAAAAACGCTGAAAAGGTGTATTGCCCTTGCTGGCACTATATCCCCCCATAAAACCATATCCAAACTTAGGCACCAATACTAATTTTTTATTTTTACTGATAGGCATATACCATACTCCTGTAAATTTTATTTTATAGTATTCAGCAAACTTGTACTTTTCTTGGTCACTCATTCCAGAATAGTCATCAATGCCATCAAAATAAGAATAAGGTAAAGTTCCTTTTAAAGTTAAAGTAAAGTTAGATCCTCCCCTAGGGTAAATTGGACTGTCAATTGAATTACGTGATAAAACATACTTTAAAGATAAATCATTTGAATACCCATCTTTAAAAACAAATTGTGTATAGTTTTTTAAATCGTAATAAGTGTAGCTTAGTTCGGTGTAAATCGAAAAGTAATCATCTGGCCATTTCAAGCGTTTACCTAAACCAACCCCTAAAGATGTAATTGAAGCACGATAATAAAAAGGATCGGTTTTTTGAGCATTGGCATTGGCTATTAAAGAATGTGACATAAACATTGTTAATGAGGTTGGTTTTTTTCCTCCTAACCAAGGTTCAGTAAAAGATAAATTGTAAGATTGATACCCTTTTCCGTAAGTTTGTCCTCTAATTGATAACCGTTGTCCATCTCCTGATGGTAAAGGTTGCCAAGCCTCTTTCTTAAAAAAGTTCTTTGTAGAAAAATTAGTAAAAGTTAGTCCTAAAGTCCCAATTAATCTTCCACCTCCATAACCACCTGATAATTGAATCTGATCTGATGATTTTTCAACTACTGTATATTCAATATCTACTGTCCCATCTGCTGGATTTGGAATGGGGTTGATTTGAAACTGTTCATTATCAAAATATCCTAATTGAGATAATTCTCTTTGTGTTCTAATGATGTCTGCTCTACTAAATAAATCACCAGGTTTAGTTCTTATTTCTCGTCTAATTACATAATCATTGGTTTTTGTATTTCCGTAAATTCTTATTTCACCAATTCGGGCTTCTTTTCCTTCATTAATTCTTATTTCATAATTGATATAATTATTAGAATCAATGTTTTTTTCAATGGCTTGTACATTAAAAAATAAATATCCCCTGTCCATATACAATGAGGTAACATCTCTACTATCTGGACTCATAAACAGCCTTTGGTCTAATAAAGCTTGGTTAAAAACATCTCCACGTTTTATGCCTAATAAAGTATCTAATTGTCCTGAAGTGTATTTTGAATTTCCAACCCAAGCAAAATCGCCAAAATAATATTTCTCTCCTTTATCAATGTAAATATCAATACCAATGTGCTTATCATCAAGTTTGTAAACAGAGTCTTTAGAAATATATACGTCACGTAAACCTACATCATTAAATTTTTCAATCAATGCTTTTTTATCTCTTTCATAAGCGGTTTTATTAAATTTTGAACGAGAAAATAATCTAAAAACACCTTGTTTTTTTGTGTCTTTCATACTCCGCCTTAATCCACCATCAGACAAGCCAATTTGGGTTAATTTTCTTTTAAATCCAGAATTAATGTGTGTTAAATCAACATCTTCATTCCCATAAATGTTAATATATTTTATTTTTACCCTGTTTCCTTTATCAATAACTATATTGTAAATAACCGAATTGGTTTTAGAAGTGTCAGGCGTAACAATAATATCAACTTTTGTGTATAAAAATCCTTTCTCTTGAAAAAATCCTCTAACCTTATTTTTTGTTATTTCTTCTAAAGATTCAGTAATGGTTTTACCAGCATAAAGGTTTAGCATATCCCTTAAGTCATCTTGCTCGCCTGATCTTATTTTTTTATCAGGATTAGCATTAGTAAATTTATATTTAGATAATTTAGGTCTTCCTTTTAAATTAATAGAAATAAAAATTTCATCTCCAACAATTTTATCTGCTACTATTTCTACATACGAAAATAAATCTTGTTCCCAAAGGGCATTTATGGCATTAGCTATATCATCACCAGGTACAGTTATTTCTTTACCAGGTGTTAAGCCAGATATTAACCTAATGGCACTATTGTCGTATTGAGGAACACCATTAATTTTGGTAGAAGCAATAATGTATTTTTTAGGTTTTAAATAGTCAACTTTATCCCCACCTAAGCTAATTTGAGCCACCACATCAGATGAAATTAGTACCAACATTAAACCTAATATGTATTTTAATCTTTTCATTCTCATTTAATTTGTTCACTAATCATTCCAAACCTTCTTTCTCTATTCTGATAGTCGTAAATAGCTTTGTAAAAGTCTTCCTCAGTAAAATCAGGCCATAAAATATCAGTAAAATATAATTCACAATAGGCAATTTGCCAAAGTAAAAAATTACTTATTCTAAGTTCTCCACTTGTTCTTATTAATAATTCAGGGTCAGGTATATTAGAAGTGTACAACTTATTATCAAGTAATTGGTCGTCAATATCATCAACTTCTATACGGGCATCCTTTACATCTAAAACAATTTGTTTTAAAGCAGAAATTATTTCTGCCCTCCCACTGTAATTTAAAGCTAAAATTAGTGTTGTTCCAGTATTGTTTTCTGTTTTAGCAGTTGCTTTTTTTAATTCTAAACCACAATTGTTTGGTAAATTGTCAATATCTCCAATGGTTTTAACAATAACATTGTTTTTGTCTAATTCAGCAACTTCTTTCGTAATGGTTTCAACCAATAAAGTCATTAATCCATCAACTTCATCTTTTGGTCTGTTCCAGTTTTCGGTAGAAAAAGCGTAAAGAGTTAAATACTTAACACCACTTTGAGTAGCCGCTTTTAATGCACGCCTAACAGATTCAACACCCTTAGCGTGACCAAACAATCGCTCTTGCCCTTTCTGCTTTGCCCAACGACCATTGCCATCCATTATTATAGCAACGTGTTGTGGTATATTGTTTTTATTTAATTGATTAATGATGCTCATTTTTTCCAAGCTACAAATTTGTAAAGATTTTTTGGTATTACCATAAAAAACAAACGTTAATTGTTTAAATTGATTGTTTTATTAACAAAGTTTAAGGAAACAACTCAAAAAAATTAAAATCAAAAATTGGTTTGATTATCCTCTTTTAGTCAACTTTTAATAAGAATTGTATGGATGATGAGAAATAAAATTGCTAATTTTGACCTATGGAAAAAATAAAATTGCGCATAGGTGGTGTTCCTGAACATTTTAATTTACCCATTCATTTATCAATTGAAAGAGGTAAGTTTGCCAAAAGAGGCTTAGAAGTGGAATGGGTGGATTTTAAAGGTGGGACAGGTCAAATGACACAAGCTTTACGTAATAATGAAGTAGATGTTTGTGTACTGCTAACAGAAGGAATAATTGCAGATATAATAAAAGGAAATCCTTCAAGAATTATTAGTGAATACGTTTCAACACCTTTAAC
>CAYQRJ010000041.1:0-13025 GCA_964419855.1 uncultured Crocinitomix sp. | reverse complement strand
ATGGAGAACTAGTTCAAGCTGTAACCAGAGGTGACGGTACTCAAGGTGAAGATGTTACTGCCAATGTAAGAACCATAAAAACCATTCCACTTACTTTAAAGGGCAATTATCCGCAAGTTTTTGAAATTAGAGGCGAAATATTTTTTCCTTTAAAAAACTTTGAAAAATTAAATAAAGAAAGAGAAGATATTGGTGAGCAGTTATATGCCAACCCAAGAAATACCGCTTCTGGTACTTTAAAATTACAAGATTCAAAAATAGTAGCTCAAAGAGGATTAGATTGTTTTTTATATGGTGTTTATGGTGAAAACTTACCTTTTAAAACGCATTTTGAAGCGGTACAAAAAGCAGGAGAATGGGGATTTAAAATTCCTGATGAATCTAAAAATTATATTAAACTTGCTTACTCCATTGATGATATTATGAATTTTGTAGGTTATTGGGATGAAAATCGGCACCAATTACCTTTTGAAATTGATGGTGTAGTTTTAAAGGTAAACAATTATCACCTACAAAACGAATTAGGCTTTACAGCTAAAAATCCACGCTGGGCAATATCCTATAAATTTAAAGCCGAAAGGGTAGAAACCCAATTAGAATCTGTAAGCTATCAAGTAGGCAGAACTGGAGCCATTACTCCTGTTGCTAACTTAACACCTGTTCAATTAGCAGGCACTACCGTCAAAAGAGCATCACTTCATAACGCCGACCAAATTGAAAAACTTGACCTCCATCAAAAAGATTACGTATATGTTGAAAAAGGAGGAGAAATTATCCCTAAAATTGTTGGTGTAAATTTAACTAAAAGACAATCACTTGCTCTACCAATAAAATACATTACTGAATGTCCCATCTGCCATACTCCATTAATTAGACATGAAGGTGAAGCCAATCATTATTGCCCTAATGAACTGGGTTGTGCTCCTCAAATTAAAGGTAAAATAGAACATTTTATTAGCCGTAAAGCAATGGACATTGATGGAATGGGACCTGAAACCATAGAGTTATTTTATGAAGCAGGTTTGGTTAATAACATTGCTGATTTATATCAACTCACATTTGATGACATTATTGATTTGGAACGCATTGCTGATAAAACAGCCAACAATATTTTACAAGGTTTAGAACAATCTAAACAACGTCCTTTTGAAAGGGTATTGTTTGCAATAGGCATAAGATACGTAGGCGAAACCGTAGCCAAAAAATTGGCTCGCCATTTTTTAACTATTGACAACATTATAAAAGCCTCATTAGAGGAACTTATTGCTGTTGATGAAATAGGTGAAAAAATTGCTGAAAGTGTAACCCGCTATTTTGGCAACCAAAGACAACTAGAAATAGTTAATCGCTTAAAACAATATGGTCTTCAATTTGAAATGGAGATTAACGAAAATGCCACCAATAAATTAGAGGGGCAAACATTTGTTATTTCGGGAGTGTTTGAAAAAGTTAGTCGCAATGAGTTAAAAAAATTAATTGAGGATAATGGCGGCAAAAATACAAGTTCCATTTCATCAAAAACCGACTTTTTAGTGGCTGGTAAAAACATGGGACCTAAAAAACTAGAAAAAGCTGAACGACTAGGCGTTAAACTCATCTCTGAATATGAGTTTTTAGAAATGATAGGACAATAATTAATTATGCTAAAAAAACTAAAAATAAAACAAATTTTAAAACGATTGTCTAAATTTGATAAACGTAAAATGTTTGTGCTACCACCTGAAAAAATTAATTCAATTTTAATCATTACAAACAGTAATATTCCTTTAATTGAATCTCAATTAAAAACTTATTTCCCAAACTCAAAATATTACTTTTTATCCCCACGAAAAAATAAAGAGGATGAATCATCAGGAAACCAATTTACTTTCCACTCCTCTGATTTAGGATTTGGAAATTTAAAAAACGAACGCCTTAATGAATTACTCAAGCAAAGTTTTGAAATACTAATTGATTACAACCAACAACCTTGCGAATTAGACTTTTTCATCAAAATCATTAATTCAAACTTAATTAGTGGTCATTCTAATTCAGAAAAAAACTACCTTTACGACATCTTATTAGAGGGAGATAATATGATTGAAAACTTAAATAAACAATTAAACAAACTTACACATAATGGACATTAATAAATTTAAAGGACTTGGCGTAGCTATGGTTACCCCTTTTAACGCATCAGGAGAGATTGATTTTGAAGCTTTAAAAAAATTAACTCAATATTTAATCGACAACAATGTAGATTACTTGGTTGTTCAAGGTACAACTGGAGAATCACCAGTATTGTCTGCTGATGAAAAAAATAGAGTTTTAGATACTGTTGTTGAAGTTAATAACGGTAAACTCCCTATTGTTTACGGTATAGGTGGCAATAATACTTTAGCTGTTGCTCAACAATTAAAAAACTTTACACGTAAAGATGTAGATGCCATTTTATCGGTGTCTCCTTATTACAACAAACCAACTCAAGAAGGAATTTTCCAACATTACAAAACCATATCTGAAGCATCTAATCATCCCATAATTGTTTATAATGTACCTGGTAGAACCTCATCAAACATTTTAGCCGATACTACTCTAAAAATAGCTAACGAATGTGAAAATATTTTAGCCGTAAAAGAAGCCAGTGGAAACTTTGAACAAATTATGGAATTAATCCAAAACAAGCCTAACAACTTTTTAGTTATTTCTGGTGATGATGCCATTACAATGCCTATTATTGCCGCTGGTGGAGATGGGGTCATTTCGGTAGTTGGAAATGCGTTTCCTAAACAATTTGCTCACATGGTTCATGCAGGGTTAAAACACAATGTTGAAAAATCAAGAGAAATTCATTATCAAATTTTACCAATTATCAAATATTTATTTTCTGAAGGAAACCCAGCAGGGGTAAAAGAAGCCTTAAAAGAATTAGGCTTAATGGAAAACTATGTAAGATTACCTTTGGTTAATGTAAGCGAAAAAACAAAAAATGCAATTATTAATGTAACAAAATCGATTAAATAAGCGTATTTAACTATAAATTTAAGATATTTTAGTATATTTGCTTAAAAAATTATAATTCATAATCAATGAAAAATAAAAATTTTATTAAAATTGGAGCAATAGCCTGTTCTATTTTATTAATTACAAGCTGTAATGGTGGGTCAGACATAGAAGTTGATGTCACTGACAACGATACTGTTCAACAAGTTGAAAACAATATTGAAAATGTAGAAACCAATGAGAATAAAATTGAATATTCGGTGCCTACACCTAACGAATTGTTTGATATTGTTAAATTACAAGGAGGTGAACTTAATATTGATTTAATTAATTCATTAGATAATCAAGAAAAATATATTGATGCTAAATCTAAAGCTTTAAACTTTGGCGTTTATTCTGCTGACATTGGTTATATGAGTTGCTTTGATCATGGTATTGAATTTTTAAAATATACAAAAGCCATTGAAAAATTAGGAAACGATTTAGGTATTTCTGATGTATTTGATAAAGATTTAATGGATAGAATTGAAAATAATGAAGGAGATTCTGATACATTATTTTTAATCTCAAACCAAACGTATTATGACAGTTATCAATACCTTGAAGAAAATGAAAAAGGAACTGAATTGTCTTTAATTATTTGTGGAGGATATATTGAAAGTTTATTTATTGTAACTCATCTAGTAGATAAATATTCTGATGACAACCCTATTATTGATAGAATTGGAGATCAAAAATTAGTGCTTGAAAACATCATAGATTTTTGCATGACTTATATGGATGATCAATCTGTTAATGAAGTGATGAGCGACTTAATGGAATTAGGCAAAGTTTTTGAAGACAATATGACATTTGTTGAAAGTGATGCAAAAGTTGAAAATGAAGGTGATGTAACTGTATTAAGCGGTGGTGGTCATTTTAAAATGAACGAAAAAGCTTTTAACGCCATTAAGGAAAAAATTACTGAATTAAGAAATAAAATTACTCAAAACTAATTATTATGAGAAAGTTAATATTATTTGGAATTGGGATTGTAGGTCTTATAATGATACAAGCTACCTATGCACAATCTTGCAGACGAGTACACGATTTTTGTACCGAAAACTTACCAGAAGAAGAACAATCTAAAGAATGGTCTTTTGATAATCAATCAAAAAGTGCAACCTTTGAAAAAGGCAAAGTATATGAAATGAGTTTTGTAGCGTATAAAGATTATGTTTACAGAATTACTACTTGTACTGACATAGCTGAAAGCGATAAAGTTAATTTTGAAGTTTATCATAATGAGTTAGTAAGAAAAGAAATGAAAAGCGGTGTTAGATTAGTAAAAGAAAAAATATTAATCTATGATAATAAAGCCGATAACAATAAAGCTTATTACAAATTTAGAACAGAAAAAACAGAAAAAATTTATGTTAAAATAAATGTACCTTCTAGCGGAGATAGCTCTACAAAAGGGTTTAAAGATTCTGAATTTGTTTGCGTTGGTGTTTTATTACAACATCACAGAGGTCAAAAAGTAGGTTTTTAACAATTTTTATTGATAAATATATTAACCGTCTTCATTAATTGGAGGCGGTTTTTTTAATTTTGCACTATGCTAAATCAAACCAATTTAAAACAAGCACTTGAATTAATAAAAAATTCAAATCACATTATCATCACTTCACACCGTTCTCCAGATGGCGACAGCATTGGAAGCTCATTGTCTTTACATCATTTTTTAAAAAATATGGGCATAACATCTACCATTTGCCACCCCGATAAAATGCCTTACTTTTTACAATGGATGAATGGAGCAAACCATATTTTAACCCTAGAAGAAAATAAAGATGAAGTCATTACTCATTTTAAACAAGCCGATTTAATTTTTTGCTTAGATTACAACTCCCCTTCAAGAGTTGGTAAATTAGAAGAGCATCTTACCCAAGCTTCTGCAAAAAAAGTGATGATTGACCATCATCAAAATCCCGATACCAATTTTTTTGATGTTTTATTTTCAGACTCCGACAACTCATCTACATCACAACTCATTTATGAATTTATTGAAGGGTTAAACCTTACCCATTTAATTGATGAGAATGTGGGTACACCTATGTATTGTGGAATTATGACAGATACGGGCTCTTTTAGATTTCCATCTACAACCGCCAAAACACATCTAATTATTGCCGATTTAATTAATAAAGGTGTAAAAAACTCAACCATTCACGAAAAAGTATTTGACACCAACACCATTTCCAAAATAAAATTAACAGGTTATGCTTTATCAGAAAAACTGACACTTATTGAAAATAATACTATCGGTTATATTGCTTTAACTCAAGAAGAACTAAAACAATTTAACTATAAAAAAGGAGATACAGAAGGGTTAGTTAATCAAATTCTATCTATTAACGGCATTAAATTAGCTTGTTTTATGAAAGAAGAAAATGGCATCATTAAAATGTCATTTAGAGCTAAAGGTAACACTTATGTTAATGTTTTGGCAAGCGAAAATTTTTCGGGCGGTGGACATATTTATGCTGCTGGTGGTAAATATGAAGGAAAAATTGATGATGCCATTAAAAAATTTGTAACTGTTGTAACAAAATACGTTAATTAATTATGAAATTAGTCGCTTCTATTTTTATTTTACTTGTTATTTGGGCTTGTGAGGAGGATAAACCAAAACAAAAAAAAGACCCTAAGTGGAGTAAAGAACAGTCAATTGAAATGCAATCTACTTTTACGCAAGAAGAAGATGAAGAAATAGAATCTTTTTTAAAACGACACCCTGATTGGAAAATGACTAAAACAGGTACAGGGTTAAGATATTTTATTTATCACAAATCAGAAAATAATGACACGGCACGTGTTGGCGACATAGTAATTGTTGATTTTGACATCAGTTTACTTGATGGCACTCAATGTTACTCCTCAAACGACAGAGGAAGTGAAAATTTTATGGTTGAAAGAACAGACATTGAAAGTGGTTTGCATGAAGCCATGAAATTAATGTGTACAGGAGATAAGGCAAAATTTATTTTACCTAGTCATTTGGCGCATGGTTTAATAGGTGATTTAGAAAAAATACCACCTTTAACCACTGTTATTTATGATATTTATTTAAAAGAAATTAAACACAATGAAAACTAATTTTATTACTTTGATAATAGTATTTATAGCATTATCATCTTGCACTTTAGAGGGTGTAAAAGACAAAAAAAACAAACAACAACAAGAGATTTTAGTTAATGATGATGTAATAGACACAACAACTGCTGCCCCCGTTAAAATCGACACCAATTATTTAAAAAAAGACACCTTAGAAGATGGACAACCTAACCAAATGGTTTGGAATGGCGAAAAAGGTTTACGAATTGAGTGGGATGTAAAATCTGACCAACCTCAACTAAAATACGGAGATGTAGTTATGGTTAATTATACTGCTAGAGTAGCAAGAGGTGAGGTTTATGATAGCAATTCAGAAATTGGACACCCTATTCCATTAAAAATTGGGATAGGTCAATTAATTGAAGGCTGGGAAAAAGGAATGCTGCAAATGCACCCAGGAGATAAAGGAAGAATATTAATCCCTTCAAAATTGGCTTATGGTGAAACAGGTCTGGGAAACATTGTTCCTATTAATGCCGACATTATTGTTAACCTTGAAATTACTAAAAAAATTAAACCTATAGAATTAGAAGAAGGCGTTAAAGTTTACAAATATGAATCGGTTGATGGAGGGAAATATCCTGTTAAAAACCAAATGATAACGTTTAATTACTTTGCTTTTAGATCCAATAACAAACCTGGTATGTATGACAATTCTTACGAAAAAGGTCATCCATTTACTTTTAGATTTAAAAATGACAACTTAATTGATGGTTTACACATTGGATTTTCTAAATTAAAAGCTGGTGAAAAAGCTTTTATTGATATTCCAGCAGCTGCGGCTTATGGTAAATCTGGCATTGTAGATTTAGTACCAAAAAACACTAACATTGTTTATGATGTTAGAGTAGAAAAAATTGAATAATATGACTACTAATTGCGAAAACAACAGTTGTTCTGTTGATAAAAAAGAAAACGATATCAATTTAAAAAACCATTGGGAAAATGTTTATGAAAATAAGCCCAACGAAAAATTAGGTTGGTTTGAGGTGGATTTATCGCCCTCATTAAATTTAATTGAAAAAACAGGATTAAATCATTCTGCTAGTATTTTAAATATTGGGGCGGGTAACACTACTTTAATTGATGAATTACTAAAACTTGGTTACACAAATATTATAGCAACAGACATTAGCGAAATAGCACTTAACAAGTTAAATGAACGTTTAAAATCACAAGCAGTAAACTATATTGTTGATGATTTAACTAAACCAAAACACTTAACCAATATTCAGCCAGTTGATTTATGGATTGACAGAGCTGTTCTGCATTTTTTTACAGATGAAAAAGACCAAAATACTTATCTTAATCTCTTAAAAAACAAAGTAAAAAAAGATGGATATGTGTTATTGGCTCAGTTCAACTTAAATGGTGCTCAAAAATGCTCGGGTTTACCTGTAAAAAGATATGACAAAACAATCCTATCAAAAAAACTAGGCAATGATTTTAAATTGATAGATGACTTTGATTACATTTACACCATGCCATCTGGTGACAAAAGACCTTATGTTTACACGTTGTTTAAAAAGGTAAAATAAAATTTTTACTGCTTATCAATTTCTAATACCACCACTACCGAATTTTTGTTTTGGGTATCACAAGCAAATTCGGCTAAACCGTTGCCACCAAACTTTACATTAGGAATTAATTCACTTTGCAATGTATTTAATACCTTTTGTTCGTAAGTAGTTCCATTGGCTTGGTTAATAGCTTCATTCAATTTTGTAAAGTCAAGTTTTTGTTTAGAAACCACAATAGCAATATGGTCTTTACTCCCTTTATCATCTGGATATAAAGAGTAATCTTTTGGAAACAATCTTGTACCTGTTATGCCACAATAAGGAGAGTGTTTTTTAGTGTATGGAAAAAGAACATAAGAAGAACCGTCAGTCTCTTCACCAAATACATAAATATAACATTCTATAGAGTTGGTTACTTCAATTTTAAAATCAGTATCTACATTAATTGGATTAACCGTTTGAAACGTTACCCCACTTTTATGTTTAACTGGAATTATTTTTCCAGTAGAATTTTGCACTAATCCAATTTTGGCTTTCAATTTATCTGATGCAAATTTTTCGGAATTTCCCATTGGATATAATCCGTAAGCCTCTTGTGTAAAATATTCAAAATCTGAATATCTTATCCAAAAAATACCTTTTTTACCCCAGCGTTCCCCCCAAGAGTTCATAATTTGGAAAGCTCCTTCTTGGTCTGTTTTATAATCATCATAACCTATTACACATAGGGCGTGACCACCAAACCCTCTTTTATTGTAATCTTTATTAGTTGGTGTCCACAACTCGCGACCGTTCATACTGGTCATAAACGAACCTCCAACCAACATTCCAATAACAACAGGTGCACCTTGCGCCAAATTTTGTTTTATGGCAAGCATATCTGTTTTATAGTCATTACCACTTTTGGTTAATCGGTTAAACCCTTTAGTTCTGTATTGATGGGCTTTTTGCTTTTGTGAGGCTGAAGGTTGCTTACCGCAATCATACTCGTTATACCCAAATTCAGAAAAAGGTAACGCTCCTGTATTATACATTAATTCCATTGCTTTTTGCAAGTAAGTACCTTGGCAACCTTCTAAAGCAATTTGATTATAAACAAAAGACGGACTAAAAGTAACATCTCTTGGATTTTGTCCTGTGGCACGTGCTTGTAAAATTGTTCTGGCACCATAACCACTACTCCACCCTACGCAAGACCCTTGCTGTCCTTGATTTTTACGTGGTGGGCAGTATTTTAATAAAGATACGCTCTCTGGCATTGGATTTTTAACATTGTCTGCTAAGGGTTCAAACACCTCTGCTTTGTCATACACCTCCTGATCCATATCTAACCCCGTAGAAAACAAATTAGTGATGCTTGAAGTAGCATTTTCTCCTACTCCAGAGGAACACATTTTAGCCCCACCTAAAAAATAAAAAGCCCCACCTACAACAGCAAGTATTAATAATAATTTAGGATTACGCATTAATAAAGGGAGTAAAGCTCCTATTATTCCACCTCCTCCACCACTTCCTCCGTTAAACGGATTTTGATTAGAGGATGAACGTCTTCTTCTTGGTCTATTTCCTCCTGAGTTTGAAGGTTTATCTTTTCTTATTCTAATTGGCATACACTTATCTTTTCATTTATTGGGCTAAATTTACCATTTTTAAATAAATTTACAAAATATAACTATGCACATCTAACAGAAAATGAAACAGAAAGTACAAATAAAAAATAAACTCTACGATTTTTGCATACATCAAATTCAAAATAAATTAAACGTGGTTAATGATGTTATTAATTCTGCTCAAAACTCAGCTAATGCCGAAACCAAAAGTACGGCTGGAGATAAACACGATACAGCCAGAGCTATGGCACATCTTGAAACAGAAAAAAATGCCAAACAATTAGCGGAAATCAATAAACTAAAAAAAGTTTTACCTTATTTAAAGAACACCAAAAATAAAATTTTAAATAACGTACAGTTAGGTAGTATAGTTGAAACCAATTCAATCAATTATTACATCTCATCAAATTTAGGAAAAACAACCATTAACCAAAAAGATTTTTTAACCATTTCTCCTTTAAGTCCAATTGCTAAACTATTAAAGGATAAAAAACAAAATGATGTCTTTAATTTTAACCAACAAACCGTTAAAATTATTGCAGTTTATTAGTTGATTACTACAACAACTTTATCCTATCTTTTTCAATAGAAATAATTTTTTGTTTGTAAAGGCTACCAATGGCTTTTTTAAATGATTTTTTACTCATTCCAAACAAGTGTTTAATCACCTCTGGACTTGATTTATCACCTACCTCTAATACGCCATTATTAAGATTTAATTTATCCAAAACTACTTGGCTGGCATCATCAATAGCAGCAACATAGCCTTGTTTTTGCAAACTGATGTCTATTTTATCATCTTCTCTTATTAATTTAACAAAGCCTTTAAGTTTTTGACCTCTGTTTAAAGGTTTAAATACTTCATTTTCGTAAACCAATCCCCAAAAAATATCATTAACAATCACTTTATAACCTAAATCTGTTTTTGAATGAACAAACAAATCAACTTCTTCATTATAATCAAATTCGGGAGGGGTATTGTTTAAAAATTGATTTAATTTTGAAGATGCTACAATTCTCTCAGTTAAATCATCAACATAAATTTTAACCACTACTTTATCGCCCACTTGCAATTCTTTATGTTGTTCTTTAAACGGAATCAATAAATCTTTCATTAAACCCCAATCAACAAACGCCCCAATTTTTGTGGTTGCAACTACCTCTAACAAGGCAATATCATCTACCATAGCATACGGAAAATCAGTAGTTGCAATAATTCTATCTTCAGAATCTAAATAAATAAACACATCAACCTCTTCATCAACCACACAATTAGGAGTGATGTATCTGGCAGGCAAAAGAATTTCGCCAAAGTTATCTCCGCCATCTAAATACATTCCAAAATCAACCTCTTTAACTATTCTGAGTTTATTTATTTTTCCTATTTTTAACATAGTTGCAAAGGTATAATTTTTAACAAAACAACTCATATATTAAGTTATATATCTATATTTGACAACAATAAAATATTTCAATGAGTAAACTAACAAAATTATTTAAAACCCTAAAATTAGTAATTAAACAACCTAGTTTAGTTAATCACATTTTAAATGCAGATGAAGTTTGGAGCAACTATATTAAAAACAAAAATTTAGGCAACCCCACTTTGCCTATTGTAGATATAGAAAATTTAATTCCTAACTTTAATGTCCGTTTAGATTATTTTACCTTTTTGGGTGGTGGCTCTTTACCTACCGATATTATTTTACTTAAAGAGTTAGCTGGACAAATTAAAAATTGTAACTATTTTGAAATTGGAACTTTTAGAGGCGAAAGTGTGGTTAATGTGGCTCAAAAAGCAAAAGAATGTTACACTTTAAACTTATCAAAACAACAAATTATTGACCTTAATTTACCCGACCATTTTGCTGATGTGATTGGTTTTTTCTCAAAAGACAAATCAAACATTATTCATTTAGAGGGTGATTCTTTAACTTTTGATTATGCTGGTTTAAACAAAAAATTTGACCTTATTTTTATTGATGGCAACCATACTTTTGATTATGTAAAAAGCGACACCATTAATGTATTTAAACATTTAATGCACGAAAACACCATTGTGGTTTGGCACGATTACGCTTATACTCCTGAAAAAACAAGACCTGAAATATTAGCCGCTATTTTAGAAGGTGTTCCTAAAAATGAACATCAACATTTATATCACGTTTCTAATACTTTGTGTGCCATTTATACTAAAAAATCTTTTAAAACATACAATTTTGAAGCCGTTAGCGTACCTAAAAAGGTATTTGAAATTGATGTTAAAATAAAATCTTTGTAGTTAAAATTACTTACTCACATAAGTTTTAACATCATCTGCTGTAATGGTATTATCGCACAAAATTACCAAACGTTCTACAATGTTTCTTAACTCACGAATATTTCCAGTCCAATTAACGTTTTGTAATGCTTTTAAAGCCTTGTCATCAAAAGATTTTGGTGGCATACCGTGTTCTTTACAAATTCTATCAATAAAATAATTGGCAAGCAAAGGAATATCTTCTTTTCTATCATTTAAAGAAGGTACTTCAATAACAATAACGCTTAATCTGTGATATAAATCTTCTCTAAACTTACCCTCTTCAATCATTTTACGTAAGTTTTTATTGGTAGCGGCAATTACTCTTGGATTTACTTTTATATCTTTTTCTCCTCCTACCCTTTGAATTCTATTTTCTTGTAAAGCTCTTAAAACTTTTGCTTGAGCAGAGGCAGACATATCACCTATTTCATCTAAAAACAGAGTACCACCATCAGCTAACTCAAATTTACCTTTACGCATTTTATTGGCAGAGGTAAACGCTCCTTTTTCGTGACCAAACAATTCAGACTCTATCAATTCTGAAGGAATAGCGGCACAATTAACCTCAACAAAAGGAGCTTTACTGCGGTTAGATTGCTCGTGTAATTGTAGTGCCACCAATTCTTTACCCGAACCGTTTGGTCCTGTAATTAAAACCCTTGCATCAGATTCAGCCACTTTTGAAATCATTTCTTTAATAGACTGAATGGCTTGTGATTCTCCAATAATATTTGATGATTTACTTAATTTTTTAACTTTCTTTTTTAAGATTTTGGTTTCTTGTACCAAATTAGTAACATTTAAAGCATTTTTAATGGTTACTAAAATTCTATTTAAGTCTAAAGGTTTTTCAATAAAATCATAAGCGCCTTTTCTTATGGTATCAACAGCAGTTTCAATATTTCCGTGCCCCGATATCATAATAACTGGAGTTGGAACTCCTTCTGTTTTTAAAGTTTCAAGCACTTCTACTCCATCCATTTGAGGCATTTTAATATCGCAAAAAATGACATCATAAGTATTTTTTCTTGCTGCATCAACACCTTTTGCACCATCTTCTGCCACATCAACATTATATTGTTCAAATTCTAAAATTTCTTTTAGTGTTCTGCGGATGCTAGCTTCATCATCAATAATTAATATTTTTGTCATAACTTTTATAAAATTAAAATGCAAGTGGTAAAGATATAATTTTTTTACTTTTACACCAAAAATAAATTTGGAGTTGTAAAAATAATTAATAACGTCCTAAATAAATTGTCCCAAAAGTTGTCGGGACAAAAGATAGTTAAACGACTGATAGCGAGTAGTTATAACGGAATAAATATTAGCGTCAGTTCGAGTGATTTTAAAGTGAATACATTAGTATTTACTTTAAAATTGTATCGAGAACATAGCGAATTGATGACTCCGTAGCTTGTTCTCGATACAATTTTATTTTTTATCCAAAAAAAT